>JACVRP010000350.1 GCA_014534385.1 Cyanobacteria bacterium Co-bin13 | reverse complement strand
CGAAGCGCTTGGTCATCTCCACCACTTTGAGTTCGGGAGGGACGACTAGGGGTATTTCTGGCTTCACTGCGATCGCATCCATTAGCCGATTGCCTCAATTAGATCCTGGGAACTTGCTACAGCGCCGAATACGCCGCCCTGCATCTTAATCATCTGAAGAGCAGCCAGATAATTTCCGTAGTCTGTAGCACCAGTGCAGTCAGCCAGCAACAAACATTCATAGCCCCGGTCGTTGGCGTCGCGCATAGTGGTGTGAACACAGACATCGGTGGTGATGCCCGTCAGGATGATATTTTGAATGCCTCGACGCTGGAGAATCAGATCCAGGTCGGTGGCGTAGAAAGAGCCTTTGCCCGGTTTGTCGATAACGACTTCGCCCTCAAGGGGGGCCAGTTCGGGAATAATTTGCCAGCCCGGTTCGCCCCGCACCAAAATTTTGCCGCAGGGGCCAGGGTCACCAATTCCTGCACCGATCCGTTGGGAGCGCCAGCGCTTGTTTTCGGGTAAATCCGAGAGATCGGGGCGATGGCCTTCACGGGTATGGATGATGGTATAGCCCTGCTCGCGCATCACCGCCAGCACCGTCTTAATCGGAGCGATCGGAGCGCGGGTTAGCGTCAGGTCGTAGCCCATTTTGTCTACATAGCCGCCCTGACCACAGAAGTCGGTCTGCATATCAATAATAATCAGCGCCGTATTGTCGGGCCTGAGATCTCCGTTGTAGGGGTAGGGATAGGGATCGGCATTGACGTAGCAGCCCATAGCGGTTGACAGGGAATTGGTAGATTTCAGCATGATCAGTAAGGGATGGATATCATTCTCTGGGGGCGTTAAAAGGTTCACCCTGAACAAATGTGCCCAAGAGAAGTTTAGCCCTCCCAAAGCGGGTTACCCGGCTTGTCTCTCAAGGCTGCCTAAAAGGCTTAAGTAGGAGCGCGTCTGGTGAAGTCCTGTAGGTTGGTGTCGAGCTTGCGAAACCAAAGAGTAGGTAAGAGTTTAGTAGGATGGGCAAAGCAAAACGTGCCCATCATAGAATAGGTTCGCAGAAGATGGGCACGGGCTCCGCCCTTTGCCCATCCTACTAGACTTATATTTGCCCACAGTTTTAGGCTGGATGCACTAGAAGGATGCCTAGGTTGAGTAGTAGACAGCCTACTGAACTGCGTCCCGAATTAGCTTGGCGTAGGTTTCGGCCGGGCGATCGCCCAGGTGGTCAGCCTGCTGCCGCTCTGCCCCATTCATATAGTCAACGGCAAACAGACCGAAGCGGGGCGTGTAAGAGCCCCACTCATAGTTGTCGATTAAGGACCAGTGGAAGTAGCCCAGCAGCGGCACTCCGGCCTGCTGTAAATGCTTGACCTGCTCCAGGTGGGCAGTTAGAAATTCGCTGCGGGAGAGTCCATCGGTGCGACGGTTGGCCGTGTGATTATTGAACGTGCGCTGCAGCGCCATGCCATTCTCTGCAATTAAGATGGGGCAGCGATCAAAGGCTTGGGAATATTCCTGACAGAAGAAAAAGAGACCTTCGGGCAAGACGTGCCAGTCCCACCACTTGCGGCTAATGCCCGCCATCAGCCGACCCCGAAAATCGGTCTTGTCGCCTGCAGTGAGATCCGTCAGCTGCGGGAACTGGAAGCTATGGGCAAAAAACGGGTCGTAATAGTCTAGCCCAATAAAATCAAAGACACGGGACCGGGGAGAGGCTTCTAGGGCCTGGTAAGTTTCACCCAGAGCAGCTCCGGTAATCACCTGTCGGCCGATTCGGTTGGCTAAGCGCCGCAGCCCCCGGCCAATCTGATAAATGGCTCCCTGCCGCTGGGGCAGTTCAGCTGCCTGCAGGCTTTTCTCCCAGTTACGGGCATTTTCGGCCAGATAGTCGCGCAAGGTCTCAGCGTTGACCGGGTGCTGACGCAGGTCCAGCAAATCCCAAATGACTTTTTCAGACCAGTAGAGATCGCTGCAGTAGGTATTGAGCGAAACCTGGGGTCGAGGCCAGCCGGCTGCCTCATAAAGATCATGTATCAGGTTGTAGGCCTGCACATGGGCCGCCAGCATGTGGTTGTAGCCTCGCAGGGCCGCCGCTGGTCCCCAAGCGTCTCCGGGAAAGTCTCCCTTTAAGTAGGTATTGGAGATTAAGATATTGGGCTCATTCAGCGTGATGTACCAGTGCAGGGGCGGCAGCTGGTGGTGGTCTACTAGTCGGCGATTGATGTGGGCAACGGTAACTTGAACATATGATAGGTATGCCTTAATAGTGTCGGCACTGAGCCAGGCATCGAGCCCCAGCCAGGCCGGATGGGTAAAGTGCTGTAGGGTGACCACCGGCTCTAGACCAAACTGGCGGCAGGCGGCAATGCGATCGCAATAGCCATCCAGCGCTTCATAGTCAAACTCAGGGGCTGCCCCTCGGTGGGCTGTGGTGGTCGGCTGAACTCTGGGCCACTCAATACTGAGGCGAAAGCCGTTTAGCCCCATCTCCCGACAGTTCTGGAAATCCTTGGGGTAGTGCTGCCAAAACCGAGCTGCCTCGCCCGTTTCTTCCACCCGGCCGGCCTGCTCCCACCAGGTCCAGTTATTTTGCGGCTGGTTGGGGCCGTTGTAGCCGCCCTCGTGCTGGTAGCCGGAGGTCGAAACGCCCCACAAAAAAGCCTGGGACGGAGAAATAGGAGAATCAGTCGGCAGGGACATCGGCAAAGGGTGTGACATCTTTGGCTTGCAGAGAATCGGCTTGCCAGTGGGCCAGGATATGCTTGGCGATGGCTAGAGCCGCATCGGCCTTGCCCAACAGGGTAGCTCGCTCACTCATATCTCTAAGACGACCTGGATGGGTCAGCAGATACTCAACGGCAGGGGCAACCATTTCCAGCAGACGGAGCTGCACACCCGCGCCTGCAGAAGCAATTACATCAGCATTTTGTTCCTCCTGGCCGGGAATCGGGTCGACGATTACCATCGGGGTGCCCCGCGCGAGAATTTCGCTGGTAATCAGCCCGCCCGCCTTGGTGATAATCAGGTCGCTAGCTACAATCAGGTCGTCAATGTAGTCGATCATGCCAACCTTCTGCAGCGTGACCTGACTGGTGCTGGTAAGCTCATCTAGCGCATCTAGCAAAGTCTCATTGCGACCCGCAGCCACCACCAGCGTGTCCATGCTGCCGTAAGCAAGCAGATCCTTTATCAATTGACGCACACGTCTGGAGTTGAGGCCACCTCCCATAAGAGTGACTAACTTTTTGTCAGAAGGAATATTGAGATGCGATCGCGCCGCCGCCTTGTCCTTCGGCTCCATCATCTCCAGCCGGATCGGGATGCCGGTGACGTGAAGCAGCGCCGGATCAACCCCCCGCTGCACCAAAAAATTCTTGCTCAGGTCATTGGGCAGAAAAAAGCCGTTGACTCCCTTGTTAATCCAGGTACTGTGGGCAATGGCATCTGTCACCACTACATACTGCGCCCTGACCAGCCCATCTTCCTCTTGCAAAAGCTGCAGAAGCCGACTGGGAATCTGCTGCACACAGACAATCACATCCGGGGCAGCCTCTCGAATCAACGTTTCCAGCTTGCGAAAAAAAGGCCGCTCCAGTCTGGCCCAGGTCAGATTATTGTCCAGCGACTTTTCTAGATCTGCAATGTCGCTGCCCTCATAAAACGCCTTATAGAGCTGAGGCAACCGCTCACTCAGCTGCTCATAAGACTCTGTAACCGCCCGACGATAAATCGGACTGGCATAATCCAACGCATCTTCGCTGCTTACCTCAACCTCTGGCAGTTGAGCAAAAGCCGCGCTGAGAGCCTTGGCCGCAGCGACATGCCCCGAACCTAGGGAAGAGTACAAGATCAAAACTCTAGTCATGGGGTACCCTAGCCAGCCTGAAACGAGAAGCCTGCTGGCATCATAGCGGGTTCGGTAGGGGAACTGGTGAAATTGAGGTTAACGGAGCCCCGGAATCAGCCCACCCCCTAGCCGCTTCATCACCCGATTGGCTACGTCAGCGTAGCGAATCTCGCCTGCCAGCAGTTGACCCAACCGCTGGGTCGCTGTGGGCCGCTTGATGCCGACTCGGTAGCCAATGCCCGGTACCCGATAGAACAGGCTGGCAATTCGCTGGGCCCACTGCATGTCAGCCCCCCACTCCTCGTGCATGGAACGGGTGTAGACAGCTAGGGCCTCGGCATCGCCATTCAGGGCCTGGTGAATGGCCCCTGCCGCCTTCACGCCGCTGACCATTGCCGGCCGAATGCCTTCAGCCGACAGCGGATCGACGGTGGCAGCGGCTTCTCCTACCAAAACGGCCCTGTCTCGATGTAAGGGCCGGTTGCCGTCCCAGACTTTAAGGGGGTGGGTAAAGGTACTGCTTTGGTCATAGGAAAGGCCGAAGGACTGGGCATAGG
>JACVRP010000485.1 GCA_014534385.1 Cyanobacteria bacterium Co-bin13 | reverse complement strand
GTTTAATAGCAGTCATTAAGTTTTAGAGCTGAGTTTTAGAACCATTACCTTTCTGCAGCGTAACGAGTTCTGTTGGCATTACCTCGGTCGTAGGAATTAAGCCAAAAGGCACATCCGGCAAAAGTTTGCTGCTATGCAAAGGCGGCTGATCTGTCCTTGAGAGCCCTAACTTAAAGACTTTGTCTCCCGAGTGCTGCAGTTGTGAACCGTTGTTATAGTTGTGACCAGTACTCTTTACGATCAGCCCCTGCCGCCCCAGTGAGCCCCCTATGGCAACCCCTTCTCTGCTGGATCTAACGCCGCTAAGACCGCCAAGTGCCCACGATCGCGCCCAGCTTATTACCGCTGTCAATCAACAAATTGCCTGGCAGCAGCAGACTGCGCTACACGTTCTGCAGCAGGCCACCATTAAGCGCCGCACAACGGTGGCGGTGGGCGGCAGCGGTAGGCCGTCAACGGCCCCGGTCCCGGCAGCCAAATCTGCTCCTTCTCTAGTTACCCTGCAATATCAGATTTGGTCTTTGCAAATGGGGCAGCAGGCCACCCAAAAAATATCTTCTCCCGCAGAGGTGGCAAAGCTGTTTGAGCGGGACGGCATGGACGGCCGCCTGCTGATTTTGGGAGAGCCGGGGTCTGGCAAAACCCAGACGCTGCTATCCCTAGCTAGCGACCTGCTCAAAAAATCTCGCACCTCAACAGCTCCCGTGCCCGTGCTGCTGGATCTTTCTAGCTGGCGGGGAGAACCCATCTCTATCTGGGCTACTGCCAAACTCTGGGAACTCTACCGAGTCTCGGAAAACTGCGCGCGCGCCTGGCTTGTCAACGCCCAGCTCACTCTAATGCTAGATGGCTTTGACAATCTGGAGGTGAGCCAGCAGCGCACCTGCGCAGCGGAGATCGATACCTTCTTGCGCGGTAACGTAAACCAGACCCTGGCGCTCTGCTGCCGCCGTCAGGTAATGGAGCACTCAGGCATTCCTTTTAATCAGTTCAATGGAGGTGTCCATCTGCTGCCGTTGGTGGCTCAGCAGGTTAAGGACTACGCGACGGGCCTAGATAAGGCTGATTTGTGGAAGGGCATCAAGGCCAGCAAAGTCCTACAGCCGCTGGCCCGCTCACCATTTCTGCTCAACTGTCTGGCCGAATTCTTCCACGATCAGCCGGTGGCTAATCAGGGCGATCTGGTGCAGCGCTTCATCACCCATCAGCTCGTGGCAGAGAATGCTCCGAAAAAGCCCTTTGCGCCTAGAGACACCCAGCGGTATCTGACCTGGCTGGCAAATCATTTGGCGGGTCGCGATCGCACTTTCTACATCGGCTCCCTCGACCCTAGTGCCCTGGCAAACTCTCAGCGCTGGCTGTACCGCCTGCTGGTGGGGCTCATCTTGGGCCTGCTGACAGGGGTCTTTGTGCATCCTATGTTTGGCCTGGCCGTAGGCCTCATGGCTTCTCAGGTAGACCTCGAGGCGTATCCCAAATATCGGCTTTCGTTTGCGTCGCTTTCTTGGGGGAGTGGACTCTCGATGCTGCTGCGGGCTTTTATTCCTGGGCTGCTGCTGGCCCTGTTGCTGGGCGGAATCGCCGGATTTGTGGCCGGTCAATTTGGTCGAGGGTCAACGGGGTTCACGCTGGGCGGCCTGATTGGCCTGGGCATCGGTCTAATTCTGGGCTGCGTATTTGAATTGCGCTACGGTTTGCAGAACAGCATTCAAGTGAGGCGATACCCCAACCAAGACATTTTGAATGCAGTGCGAAATCTGTTTATCATACTGGTGCTTTTGGGGCTGCTGCTGGAGGTGGGGTTGACCCTGATCAGGCTGGGTCAGACCCCCGATGCTGATAGCCCCATCAATGGTCAGCTCCTGGGGGGCCTAGCTGCAACTTTACTGGCCTTTGGGCTGTGGGCTTCCTACATCGTCCAGCACTTTGTTATCCGTCTTCTGCTCTGCGCTAGCCGCGCCATGCCCTTGAACTATGCTCGCTTTCTCAATTTTGCCGCCAACCAGCGCCTGCTGCAGAAGGTTGGCGGCGGCTACCGCTTTGTGCATGAGCAGGTACGGGAACAGTTTGTGAAAGGGGTGTAGGAGGATGTGGGCATTCCTGTGAAATGCTGCCGGGAATGAGTGCCTAGATCCTATAGCTGTCGCCACATTGCTTAGGACATTTATTTTTGGGGGTTGGGGGGCAAAGCCCCAGCCAGGGGTTCCACCCCTGCACCCCGTCCTAATTCCAGTGGCTACCGCTATAAAATTCCGATCGCCACTCCTGATAGGCCAGGGCGATCGGAATCTTTAATTCAGCTGATTGCAGTTTACCCAAGTTGAGTAAACTCAAAAACATCATAGGTGTTTGGCACGCCCGACGACCTGAAGCCGAAGTCGTGTGCGACGCTGTTTGCCCAGGTGTCGCCAGCGGAATCGGTATTCGAGCAGTTGCTAGACGAGTTTTACCAGGGGCAGCGCGATGACCAGACTCTCCGCTTGCGTGACCAGGATAACTGAGCCCCTAAATCCCGGGGGCCTCTTTTGCTAGCAAAGTTTAGTTCTGCTTTGCAAGAAAGAACCCCGGGATCTAAGCTTACGCACGCCAGATCTCGGGGTTCTTTTTCGCTAGCAAGGTTTAGTCTTGCGCTTTCAAAAAGAACCCCGAGATCTAAGCCCACCGGGATCTAAGCTCACGCTTACGGCAGTTCGGTGGTGCCCATGAGGTAGCGATCGCATTCCCTAGCCGCCCCTCTGCCCTCGTTAAACGCCCACACCACCAAGCTTTGGCCTCGGCGGCAGTCGCCCGCGGCAAAGACACCGGGAAGGCTGGTGGCATATTGGCCGTGGTCTGCTTTGACGTTGCTGCGGGGGTCACGCTCTAGGTCCATCGCATCCAGCAAGGGCTGCTCGGGACCCAGAAAGCCCATCGCCAGCAAGACTAGCTGGGCTGGCAACACCTTCTCGGTGCCGGGAACGTGCTTGGGAATAAACCGCCCCTG
>JACVRP010000266.1 GCA_014534385.1 Cyanobacteria bacterium Co-bin13 | reverse complement strand
GCCCTAATCAGTCATTGCGAGCAAAGCGAAGCAATCCCTGTAAAGCAGCTACCACAAGGAGATTGCCGCGCTTCGCTCGCAATGACAGCGACGTTTAATTTAGGTTACGTACTTATCTTCCCCAGTCGGGGCTGCTGCCGTGTCGCTTAGGGGCAGCCGCATTACACTATTGACGATAGGCTATGCAGCGAGCAAAAGGCTAACCTGATGAGTCGTTTCACTCCTTTAGAGGCAGCATGAGAAGCGCTATTCCTGTCGTTGCGCCAGAGCAAAAGCCGAGTCTTTCGACGCTGCAGCGCTTTTTGCAATACTTCCGGCCCTACCGCAAAGAGCTGCCGCTGGCCTTTACCCTGGTCATGCTGGGGGCAGCCACTCAATCCATTGGGCCGCTGCTGATTGGCTGGTCCATTGACAACCTGATTGTGCCCGGTAATCTGCGGGGGCTGCTGCTGATGCTGGCGGTGCTGGCAGCTATCTACTTTCTAGGGGTTTGGGCGATTCGGGGGCAGATTCTGCGGTTTGGCTCGATCATGCAGCGCCTGCTGGCCCGGCTGCGGCAGGACATTTTCGATAAAATTCAGAATTTGCCGATTAGCTTCTTTGACCGCAGTGAGGCTGGCGATCTGATGAGCCGCCTGCTAAACGACGTTAATACGGTCAATCAGGCGTTTGGGTTGACCATTCCGCAAATGCTGGGGCAGACCTTTAGCCTGGTCGGCATCATCATCGCCATGCTGTCTATTAACCTGCAGCTGGGGCTGCTGAGCAACCTGGTGGTGCCGCTGATGATCTTTACCACCAGCCTGTTTTCTCGCTGGGCCAGAAACCGCTTTCGGGTAACGCGGCAGACGATTGGCGATCTGTCGGCCAAGCTCGAAGAAGACATTAGCAGCGTGCGCGAGGCCCAGGCCTTTAACCGGGTTGACCTCAATATTGAGGAGTTTGACAGTCTCAATGCGGCCAATCGCAAGGCCAACATTCAGGCTGTCGCGGTGACAGCAGCGTTTTTACCATCGATTGACTTTCTCAATACGCTGGCGACGGCGGCGGTGATGGCCTACGGTGGCTACCTGGCGGTGACGGGGGCGGCGACGGTGGGGGTGGTGACGGCCTTTTTGCTCTATGTGCAGCAGTTCTTTCGACCAATTCAGATTCTCAGCCAGTTTTATACCCAGGCCCAGTCTGCGCTGGCGGGGCTAGACCGGATCTTTGTGCTGCTGGACGAGCCGCTGCAGCTTCAGGATGCGCCCGACGCAACGCGGATGCCACCCATTCAAGGCGAAGTTACTTTTGAGCAGGTCACCTTTGGCTACACTGCTAATCAGCAGGTGCTAAACCAGGTGAATCTCCAGGCTAAGCCGGGGCAGATGATTGCTCTCGTAGGGCCAACGGGGGCAGGCAAGAGCACGATTATCAACCTGATTCTGCGCTTTTACGACGTGACGGGCGGGGCGGTTAAGATTGACGGCATTGATGTGCGGAGTGTGACCCAGGCAAGCCTGCGCCGCCAAATCGGCATTGTCTTGCAAGACAACATTTTGTTTAGCGGTACGGTGGCTGAAAATATTGCCTTTGGTTCGCCTCAGGCGACTCAGGCCGAGATTGAGGCGGCAGCGCAGGCGGCTAACGTACACGAATTTATCACTTCGCTGTCTCAAGGCTACAGCACGCGCCTGGGTGAACGGGGCGCGCCTCTAAGCCAGGGGCAGCGGCAGCTGGTGAGCATTGCCCGAGCGGTGCTGATCAATCCCCGAATTTTGATCTTGGATGAGGCGACCAGCAGCATTGACACGCGCACTGAGGCGCTGGTGCAAGATGCGATCGCACGTCTCCTAAAAAACCGCACCAGCTTCGTCATTGCTCACCGACTGAGCACCGTCACCCAGGCCGATCAGGTGCTGGTGATTCAGCAGGGGCAGATTGCAGAGCGCGGCACTCACCAGGAGCTAATTGATCGAGCAGGTATCTACGCCAACCTCTATGCCCTGCAGCTAGGAGCCGCTGAGGCGGAGAGGGTAGCTGACCCGCTGAGTGCCTAGGCTTTTCCCGCTTTACGGCAGATTGCGATAGGCCGGAGCGTTGCTGTTGCTAGGCATGAGGTCGAGGATGGCTTTAACCAGGTCGCTGGGGTCAACGGGTTTGGCAATGTGCCGCTGAAAACCGGCTGAGATCGCACGTTCGGTATCGCTTTCTGAGGCGTAGGCAGTCAGGGCAATGGCGGGTACTGCGCCGCCCCGCTCGGGGGGCAGCGAGCGAATTTGCTGGATTAGCTGATAGCCATCTAGCTCAGGCATGCCGATGTCGCTAATCAAAATGTGAGGCTGGCTATCGGGAAAGCGGGCCAGGGCCACGGGCGCTGATGCGATCGCGCTGACCTCGGCTCCTGCCTGCTCCAGCAAAATGGTGAGAAAAGTGCGGCTGTCGAAGTCATCCTCGACTAGCAGAATGCGGCACCCCTGCAGCGGCTCATCCTCAAAGTTAATCAGAGCAGGAGCCTGGGGCGACGGCACATTGCCGTAGGGCTGAAAATGGGGCAGGCTGACCGTAAAAGTAGCGCCCTGACCTTCGCCAGGGCTAGCGGCGCTAATCGTGCCGCCATGCATTTCAACGATGTGACGAACAATCGCCAGGCCCAGACCCAAACCGCCAAACTGCCGGGTGGTTGTGCCATCTTCTTGGCGGAAGGACTCAAAGACGTGGGGCAAAAAGCCAGCGCTAATGCCTTTGCCCGTGTCGCTTACGGTCAGCTGTACCAGTGAGTCCTGGCAAGGTTCAAGATGGGACTGCCCCGCGACGAGGGAAAGCCCGACCTCCACCTGACCCCCCTTGGGCGTAAACTTAACCGCATTGGAAAGCAGATTCCACACGACCTGCTGCAGCCGGGCTGGGTCGCCCAACACCCAGCCGACGTCGGGAGCCAGGTGGGTGTGGATTGAAATGGCCTTAGCAGTGGCCGCCAGATGAACGGTTTCAAGGGCTGCCGCGACGATTTCCTCCAGCCGAACGGCTTCTCGGTTGAGGCTGAGCTTGCCCCTGAGAATGCGGGAGATATCAAGCAGGTCATCGATCAGCTGCACCTGCAGTCTGACGTTGCGCTCAATCGTCTCGGCAGCCTGTTCTAGCAGAGGATCTTTCAACCTGCGGCGCAGCAGGGTAGCCCAGCCCAAGATCGGGTTGAGTGGCGATCGCAGCTCATGGGAGAGCACGGCCATAAACTCGTCTTTGATGCGATTGGCGTGGGTCAGCTCGGCAGCCCGCTGCTGCAGCTGGGTGAGCAGTTGCGATCGCTCCAGAGCAGCGGCCACCTGATCACACACTGTCTGCATCAGGGCCAGCTCATCGGGCTCAAAGTGAGAGCGGGTGCGGGTGCCAAAGGAGAGGGTACCGATGAACTTTTCCCGCGACAGCAGCGGGTAGCAGGCATAGGCTGTCACTCCCAAAGCCCGAATTTGCTCAGTAATAGGGTCGGTGGTTTGCTGAGTATCTTCGACGACCAGACATTGGCGGTGGAGGGCTACGGTGCCAGAGACAGTTTGCCCCAGCTTGAGCCAGTGCAGCCGCTCAGCTACCTGCGACGGAATGCCGCCGTGAGCATGGAGGTAGAGCTGCTGCTGGGCTTCATCAAACAGGTAGTTGAAGTACAGCTCAAGGCCAAGGTGTTCCGACAGCCGGGTGTAGAGAAGGTCGATAAACGCTTTGGGCTGTTCGTTGAGCAGCAGCTGGTTGGCCACTTCGGAGAGCAGGCCCAGGGTAGTGTTGTTGCGGCGCAGGGCGTTTTCAACTCTTTGCTGCCGCAATTCGGCCTCAGTATCGAGGATGGAGGTGTCCTGGGGATTGGCCAACAGCCTGCCCGATTCAGCTTCGGCAATGACTACCCCAGTAGGCATCTGCTGCTGTACCGCTTCGAACTGGGCCCGCTCAAAAGTCAACTCCGGCAGGATGACCTCTCGCTCGGCCTGTTTGATAGCGGCAGAAAGGGACATGACCACGGTAAAAACACCCCCCACTTCACCGACCTCGCTGAGGATGGGGCTACTGGCAAAGGTCAAGGCGTGCGCTTGAGTCCCGTCGGCGGATCTCCACCTGTAGGGTTGCTCTGCCTGGACTTCCTCTGCCTGCATGATCTGCCGCAGCAGCGAACCAACCGCCGCCCACAGCTGAGGGCAGCCAAGCTTGACAGGCTGCCCTGACCCCGGAGCATGAGCTGGCAGATCAAGGACCTGCTGACAGGCTTCGTTGTAAAACAGAGCCAGCTCGTCTCCCCAGACAATAAACATTGGGAGGGAAGAGGTCAGGCAAATGCTGAGAGCAGTTTGCAAACTCTGGGGCCAGCTCTCTGGGGGGCCTAAGCCGGTTTCAGCCCAGTGGTGGGATTGAAGCAGCGCCCCTGAGCAGCCAGTACGGGTTAGAAGCTGAGCCAGGGTATTCGTCTGCATTGCGGTTCTCTCTTTCCCCAAATGAGCCTACTAGGCTGGAGTGGTGATGACCTGTAATGCAGTAGCGGGGAGTGCGCGACTAAACCCAACTTTTATTGCTGTAAGCTTTCTCCCCGGCCTGCTTTGGCCTAAACCCGTTTGACACTCCTTTCTCAAGAGCGCACTATTGCTGTAAAAGAGCACTATAGGGCGAGAATGTCGGTAAAAACTTCAAGTGTCTTAAAGCTTTAGGACACTTTACGATAGAACTTTTAATTGATGACTCTACCTTTTGATAGAAGCTGCTTTTTGAAGCTTTGCTCACTTGCACAGAACACAGAAGCCCCCTCAGACAGAAGGAAATGGTGCTGCGGGAGGGGGCTGTGCAGCTAGTTCATTACCGCGCCAAGCGGGTTAAGGTCGATCGGCGCTGGTACTACGAAATCGAGGGACACCGCTTTCCAGGGGTGACAACCATTTTGTCGGCAACGAAACCTCAGGCGGATCGTGAGGCGTTGCGACGGTGGCAGCAGTCGGTAGGGGTGGATGTAGCCAAGCAAATTACGGGGCGGTCTGCTTCGGTTGGTACCCGGCTGCACCGGCAAATTGCAGCTTATCTCAAAGGAGACGCTGTTGAGATTGCCCCTGAGCTGGCGGATCATTGGACCTCGGTTGCACCTCTATTAGGCGAGATAGAAGAGGTGCTGCTGGTGGAGGGGGCCGTCTGGCATGGTCTTGGCTTTGTCGGCTTTCCCGATGCACTGGTGGTGTACCGGGGAGAACTGTGCCTGTGCGACTGGAAAACGGCCCGCAAGCCCAAGCAGCTGGACTGGATTGCTGACTACTGCTTTCAGGTAGCAGCTTATCGGGCTGCTGTAAATGCAGTCTATAGCGATCTGGGGCTGGAGGTGAGTCGGGCAATGGTTGCGATCGCACTTGACGATCAGCCTGCCCAGCGATTTGAGCTGTCGGCGGAGGATTTGACTTCCTACTGGGAGGGGTTTCAGCAGCGGCTTAGGCAGTTTCAGTCGTTTTATGGGTGAGGGGTGGGGATGCAGGGGAGCAGGG
>JACVRP010000276.1 GCA_014534385.1 Cyanobacteria bacterium Co-bin13 | reverse complement strand
TGACTGTGCTGACCCAGCAAAAGACGCTGCAGGCCGTCGAAACGGCTCCCAATCCCGATGGAACTGGAGATCGGCACTTTATCTCCTTCAAGTTTCCGCTGCAGGATAGTTCTGGGCAGCAGCTCATAGCCGGTATGGCAGTTGACGTTACGCTTCAAAAGCGGGCTGAGTTAGCCCTGCGAGAAAGTGAAGCCCGCTTTCGCCATTTGGCTGATACAGCGCCCGTTTTGGTCTGGATGTCAGGCATCGATAAGCTCTGCAACTACTTCAACAAACCCTGGCTCGACTTTACCGGGCGCACCCTGGAGCAGGAAATGGGGCACGGCTGGGCCGAAGGGGTCCATCCCGATGATTTTCAGCGCTGTCTAGAGATTTACACCGGTTCGTTTGATGCCCGTCAGGCGTTTACTATGGAGTATCGCCTGCGCCGCCTTGATGGCGAATACCGCTGGGTGCTCGATAACGGCGTTCCCCGATTTACTGCTGACGGAGAATTTTTAGGCTACATCGGCTCCTGCGTTGATATCGACGATCGCATTAAAGCCGAAGCCCAGATGCGGCAGATCAACGAGGAGCTAGAGCAGCGGGTCAAGGAACGAACGGCCCAGCTGCAGGCGACGAACAAAGAGCTAGAAGCGTTTTCCTACTCGGTTTCCCATGATTTACGGGCTCCGCTGCGCCATATTAACGGTTTCACAGACCTGCTACAGAAGCGGCTACGCGCGACCGTTACCCTAGACGAAACTAGCCAGCGGTACCTGGCAACCATCACTGAAACGACCCAAGAAGCGGGGCAAATGGTGGATGACCTGCTGGCCTTTTCGCGCATGGGTCGCACTGAGCTGCGCTTTACGCCCATTGATCTAAATCAGCTGTTGCTGGAGGTGCGCCGAGAGCTGCAGCCAGAACTAGAGGGCCGTGAGATCGATTGGCAGTTAGAGCCGCTGCCCACGGTAAAAGTAGATCCCACAATGATGCGCCTAGTGCTGCGCAACCTGCTCGAAAATGCCCTTAAGTACACGCGGCTACAGCGCCAGCCCCAGATCCGCATTGGCAGCACTGACAATGAACAGGAAACTATCATTTTTGTGCAGGACAATGGGGTCGGCTTTGACATGAAGTACGTCCACAAGCTCTTTGGCGTGTTTCAGCGGCTCCATACCGATGAACAGTTTGAGGGAACTGGCATTGGCTTAGCCAACGTGCAGCGCATCATTCATCGCCACGGCGGTCAAGTTTGGGCGGAGGCAGAGCTGGATCGCGGAGCAACGTTCTACCTGTCCCTGCCCCATGCCCTGAGTGAGGAGAGATCATGGAGCTAAAGCGGATTTTACTGGTTGAGGATAGCGCCAAGGATGTGGAGCTAATCCTTGCAGCTCTAGCTGAGAACTGCCTGGCCAATGAGGTGGTTGTCACCCGCGACGGGCAGGACGCTCTAGACTACCTGTATCGCCAGGGAGTGTACCGATTGCGGATGGAGGGGTATCCTGCTGTCGTGCTGCTGGATTTGAAGCTGCCCAGGGTAGACGGCTTAGAAGTGCTCGATAAGCTTAAGTCGGACGCAGACCTAAGGGCTATTCCGGTCGTGGTTCTAACCTCATCTCGGGAGGAGCAGGACTTGGTCAAAAGCTATAACCTGGGCACCAATGCCTATGTGGTAAAACCAGTAGATTTCCACGAATTTGTAGAAGCGATTAAGGAGCTAGGGCTGTTTTGGGCCGTGGTGAATCAGCCGCCACCGGGTTCCCTGCCGCCTTTGCGCGCGACTACAGGAATCGATACTTAGAATTGTTATGAACCGTCTGCGTTTTCTATTGCTTGAAGACAGCTCAATTGACGCTGATTTGATTCAGGTGGTCCTGCGGGAAGGAGGGCTTGACTATGAGCTGATTCAGGTACAAACCCAGCCTGATTTTCTCAATGCCCTAGACCATCAAGCCTTTGATCTGATTCTGGCCGATTATTGTCTGCCCACCTTTGACGGTGTTTCGGCATTGGAAATTGCCCGAGTTCGATGCCCGGATGTGCCCTTTATTTTTGTGTCTGGCACCTTAGGTGAAGAGGTGGCTGTAGAGATGCTCAAGGGCGGTGCTACCGATTATGTGCTTAAGCAGCGGCTAAATCGGCTAGTTCCTTCGGTGCAGCGAGCCCTGCAGGAACGTAGAGAACGAGTTGCTCGGCAGCAGGCTGAGAAGCAGCTACAGCACTATACCCATCGTCTGCAGATGCTGTCTGAGGCGGCTCACAGCTTTGCTCAGTCGATTCCTAATTTTCAGGGCTTGCTGGATACGGTGTGCAGCAAAATCGGGGAGTTGGCCGGCGATCTCTGCCTGCTGCAACTGATTTCGGAGGATGAGCAGTGGCTGCAGATTGTGGCGGTATATCACCCCCAGCCCAACGAGGCGGCGCGGCTGCGCCAGCTCACCAGCGAAGCTCCTCAGCGGGTCACAGAAGGCATGGCGGGCCAGGTGCTGCAGTCTCGGCAGCCCCTGGTGCTGCCCTTGACTTCGGTTGAGGCGCTGCGTTCGGCGATTAAGGCAGAGTATGTGCCCTACCTGGAGTCGGTGCCCATTTTCGGCCTGCTGATGGTGCCCCTGCAGGTACGCGATCGCAGTCTAGGCTGCCTCATTCTAGCCCGCGAAATGGCAGAGCAGCCCTTTATGCCAGATGACCAAGCATTTTTGCAGGACTTGGCTGACCGGGCAGCGCTAGCCATTGACAACGCTCTGCTCTATCAAAAATCCCAGGAAACCAATCGAATCAAGGACGAGTTTCTAGCCATGCTCTCCCACGAGCTGAGGTCGCCGCTCAACGCCATTTTGGGCTGGCTCAGCCTGCTGCGGAACCGTCAGTTTGATGAGGCTACCGTGGCTAAGGCGCTAGAAACGGTCGAGCGCAACGCCAAAACCCAGGCTCGTCTGGTGGAGGATCTGCTGGACGTTTCCCGGATTCTCCAGGGTAAGCTGCGGCTCAACCTGCGCGCGCTAGAGCTGCTGCCCCTGATCGAGGCCAGCGTTGAAACGGTTCGCCCGGACGCTGAGGCGAAGAACGTTCTGCTCCAGATTGCGCCGCCTGCTATAGCCGGGCTAGTTTCGGGCGATGGCGAGAGGCTCCAGCAGGTGATCTGGAACCTGTTGAGCAACGCCATTAAGTTCACCCCCAGCGGCGGTCAGGTAACGGTTGGCCTGGAGGTGGTAGAAGCGGTAGACCTGAAGCCGTCGTTTAGTGCTCAAAAGCCCAGCTGTTTACCCAGTGTCGACGGACCTAAGCAATATGCCCAGATCACCGTCACCGATACTGGCCAGGGCATTCAAAGGGAGTTTTTGCCCCATATATTTGAGCGATTTCGGCAGGCCGATAGCTCGATTACCCGTAGTCATGGCGGCCTGGGGCTGGGCCTGGCGATTGTGCAGCATCTGGTCAATCTGCATGGAGGTACGGTATTTGCCCAAAGCGACGGAGTAGGGCTGGGGTCTACCTTCACGGTGAAGCTGCCCCTGATGATGGTGGACGCCGCTACCAACCTGGCCAGAGTGCTTGCTGAAGACGACTCGAAGGTAGGCAACCCGTCGTTAGAGCAGCTGAGCGGGCTCAACGTTTTGGTTGTGGACGCCGATCTAGAGACCCGGCTGCTGCTGGTTTCTGTGCTTGAGGAGTATGGGGCTGAGGTCACAGCTGCCGCCTCAGCCCAGCAAGGATTGGTTAGCCTGACTGGGTCTGCCCGCCACTTTGACGTGCTCATCAGCGACATTGGCATGCCGGAGGAAGACGGCTATGCCCTGCTGAGACAGGTGCGATCGCTCAAGTCAGATCAGGGCGGACAGATCCCTGCGATCGCACTCACCGCCCACGGCAACGAAGACAGCCACAGAAAAGCCCTCTCCGCCAGCTTTCAGGCTCATCTAGCCAAACCGATTAACCCCACAGAACTGATTGAGCTAGTCGCAAATCTACAGGGCAAGCTCACGCAATCGGGATCACAGGCTGGCGCTTAGCTGCCAAGGTCGCTTTCCCAAGGGGCAGGCCCTTCTGCATTGCGAATGAAGATGATATCTCCATTGCTGCGAGTGATGGTAAACGCCTCTAGGCGGCTATCGGCATAGCTTCCAACGACGATTACCCGCTCTCCTGGCAGCAGGTCAATGGGGTGATGCCATTCAGGCCCCGCATCAACCATCGTTTGGGCGGCTCCATCATCAAGAATGAATTGATTGCCTTCGATGGTCTGCACGTCTCCCGTTAAGGTCAGGCTGCCGGGCTGCTGCACGTTTTCTGGAACCTGGGCTTGAGCAGCGGGTAAACCGGCTGCAAAGGCTAGAAACAGGGCTGGGATCAATGCTTTCATAGAACGACCTCGGCTGGAACGCTGCGGATTTAGTGTAAGCCCAAAACGTGACCTAAAAGTGACGCTGGCTGGCTCTAGACCTGCAGCTCGACTAGCGCTGGCTCTACGGCATCGCCCTCAATCTGCAGTCGGGCCAGGCTGATCGGCAGCTTAAAGCGCCTAGGCCCAGCGCTGCCCGGGTTGAGAAACACTACGCCATTGCTGGTTGCGATCGCAGGCTTGTGAGAATGGCCGCTGATCACAACTCGAATGCCAGCAGCTTTGGGATCGAGATCCAAATCTTTAATGCTATGCAGGATGTAGACAGTAACCCCTGCAATATTGACCGTTTCTCGCTCAGGAATCGCTTCAGCCCAGGGGCCTTTATCAACGTTGCCGCGCACAGCAATCACCGGAGCAATCTGGCCCAGCTCCGCCAGCACCTCCGGGGTGCCAATATCTCCAGCATGGAGAATCAGATCTGAACCGGCCAGAGCCTCCAGCGCTTTAGGCCGCAGCAGGCCATGCGTATCGGAGATGACGCCAATGTGCATACCAGATTTTGAAGTGAGTTGAGCAGCCATGTCGGCAGTATGTCATAGCTGGCCCTTTACTGACCTGACCCGAGGGCATGTCCTCCCTGCTATGGGTAAAAACAGCAGCAGCAGAATTCGCCAGCTTTGTAATTCAGGAAACCTTGATTTCCTATGGTTCTCTGATAAATTCACTTCGGGCTGAGAAAATCCCTCCAAAGATAGAGGGCACTCAACCTGTACCGTGTGAGGAGAAGTTAGAACTATGACTCGGTTTTTAAGAGATCTTTTGTTGGCCGCTCCGGCTGCTTTTGGGGCTGCCTTGGCGGTCTCGACGACGGCTGTTGCGGCGGCAGCGCCTGCTGTTGAGCTGACAGCTCAAGTTGCTCCGACTGCGCAGACGACGGACACCCCTGCCCCTGTGCAGCTTGCCGCTGCCGTTGAGCCGGTTGCTGGACTGGATGCACTGGATCAGCCCGTTCAGCTGGCTCAGATCACCAGCGTTAATCAGC
>JACVRP010000040.1 GCA_014534385.1 Cyanobacteria bacterium Co-bin13 | reverse complement strand
GGCTCAAATTCAACCAGAGGACATCGACATCAGGTTTCATGGGCGCTTGTTGAAAATCAATTGCAACAATTTTAAGCGCGTTATGGATTCCTTTGTCAAGCTATTGCAAGCAAATCTCATTAGTATTTCCCCAGTTGTTCCCTGCTGCGACGCCGTATTCCGCATCACTCTGCCACCGCACTAGCCCAATTGCCCCCTTTGCAGGCAGCTACATAACTGGACTGCAATCTAGCTTTAGCATTACTGCAGCAACCCTTTCGAGAGTTGGGGGAGCCCAGCCTCTTAAGAGGTGGGGTCGGGGAAAGGCCCTCGGTCAGACTCCAAACACAGCGAATGACTCCGCTTTTCAGCCTTGCCAACCCACTTTCTAAGGCTGAATCGCTCTGCCTTTAGAAACGGTATGAAGTTCAATTTTTCTGATAACCTTTCTCAAAAAGGTTAACTTCTTCTCTGTCTCAACCAGCACCGCTGCCATCTTCAGGGCAAACGAGCCAGCGCTACTCCGCCAAGACCTCCACCGTACCTGCCGCCCCATCAATGCGGACGCGCTGCCCATTTTGAAAGCGCTGAGTTGCGGCAGTGACATCCATTACCGCCGGGATGCCGTATTCGCGGGCGACAATAGCACCGTGGGAAAGGCGACCGCCGACCTCGGCGATCAGGCCATTGGCGCGGGCTAGCAGTGGGGCCCAGCCTGCATCGGTATAGGGCACCACCAGAATAATTGAGCCGTCTGCGCCCTCCAGCGAGGACAGCTCCCGCATCACCCGCACCTCGCCCTCCACAATGCCGGGGCTAGCTCCAATGCCGCTCAGGGTTTGGGCTACGCCTAGAGGACTCACGGCCAAGGTAGCGCGGTCAACCCGAGGGGGATCGTTGCCAAAGACCAGCATGGGCACCGGATCGAGCTTGCGATCGGCTTCAAACTGCTGCTGCCGGGCACTGAGGCGCTGGGGCAGGCTGGCTTGGATAGCGTCAGGATTGGTGATTAGAATTTTGATTTCTTCAAACGTGAGAAAGAAAATGTCGCCTACCTGGGACAGTAGACCAGCCTCCAGCCAGCGACTTTCTAGCGCCAGAAAACAGCCGCGCAGATCGGCCAGCAGGCGGCTATAGACGGCATTTACCTGACCCTTCAGGTTTAGCCGCTGCTGCACAACGTCCTGCTTCCAGCCGTTAGCATCGGCTGGCGCTTCAGGGGTCGGGGCTGCCGGGGGAGTCATGACATACTGGGCCAGCAGCTCTCGCACCGGGCCGGGGTTTTCCTGCCAGGTGGGCACAGCGATATCGGTGCCCACCTGGCTTAGGTAGCCATAGGTGGCGATGAACTGATCTAGCTCGCTCAAAACAACCTGGCCCTCAGGGGTTTCTGAGAGGGCAACCATCAGCGAGGGGGCGTCGGTAATGCTAGCGCGGGTGGTGGCGGGCAGGAGCTGACGGGTTTCAGCTGCGATCGCAGCCAGGTCCTTCAGCGCTGCCACCTCTGGGTTCTGCCCCGGATTTAGCGCTGAGCTGGGCACCTTAAACATTCCCTCTCGCACCGCGAAGCTCAGCGGTGCAAAAATGTTGTAGTAAGTGGCGCGCCGTAGCAGAGTCAGCACCGTCTCAATGCGCTCCAGCAGTTCAGGGGGCGTTAAAGCTTTGGGGGCAACTGCTGCTAGCTGCTCTAGCCCCGGCTGGAGCAGCGTCTGAAACTCCTGTTCAAAGTCTTTTTCGAGCGCCAGTTCTCGCCTCAGCAGCCGCAGCAGGCCCGGCAGGTTGCGCAGGGTTGAGGCCAGGGGTGGCTTGCTAAACTTGGCTCCCCGCGTCAAAAATTCCAGACTCTCAGGCGGCAGTCCCATGCGCCGGAAGATGTCGCCCAGCAGGGTGGCGTTGAAGTAGGCATAGCTGTGGTGCAGGGTGGCTGTTTCTTCAAAGTCCAGGCCCTTAGCCCGTGATCCCAGCACGATGGTGAAGATGTCGCCCCACACGCCGCAGGTCAGAGGTCGGTTGATCGACCAGGTGAGCGGGCGAATGCTGCCTGGAATGACCTCGGCAGCGATTTTGCGGGTCCAAATCGGCTGCAGGGTGGTGATTGGGCGGCTCTGCAGCAGCCACAGGGTTTCGCCGTCGTAGCTCCACTCAATGTCCTGGGGAATGCCGTGGTAGTGCTCCTCTAAATGGCGGGCCAGGTAGGCCACCTGCTGAATCAGCCGAGCCGGCACTTCCCCTGCCCCCTCCACCGTCAGGGTCAGAGCCTCGGGAATCTTCCAGGCATCCTCACTCTCCAGGGGCCCTAGGTCGTCTGGCCCGATCCACACCTGGTAAGACTCCGGCGTTTGCTGGCCCGATACCACCTGGCTAGCTGCCCCCGGCAGGGCCTCAATCACCACAGCATCGCCGCAGCGGGCGATGGGGTCGCGGCTAAAGGCAACCCCAGAAAACACGCCCTGCACCTGGGTCTGCACCAAAACGGCTAGCCCCTGGTCGGGGGTGTTGCGGTCTCTCCGGTACTTTACGGCCCCTGGGTTGTTGTAGGAGGCAAAGCACCGCTGAATAGCTACCTCCAGAGCGGGCTGGCTGGTAACGTTGACAATCGAGGTGTAGAGGCCCGCTGCCGAGGCCAGCTCTGTGTCTTCGTCTAGGGCCGAAGATCGCACTACCACTGGCTGGGTGGGTGAGGGCTGAGTAATTTCAATGAGCGGCTTGGGGTCATCTCCAGCCGGTAAAACGTAGCCCAGAGGCACCGGATAGCCCCAGGCTCTGAGCTGGGCCAGCGTTGCCGCTTTGCCGCCTACCTTAGCGGCGCTGAGGGGCTGATCGAGGGAAAGCAGGGCGCGATCGCCGCGAAAAAAGCGAAACATGGTCTGTGACTCCAGTCGTCCCTGATTGGCAGAGAGGTCTAAATCGTCGGGCAGCTTCTGATAAATCCAGGCAATCAGGCCGCTCAGACAGGCAACCGCCAGTACCCGTTCCCCAGAGCTGTGAATCACGGCGGTCAGCACCGGCAGCAGGATCAGCACCAGCAGGCGACCCTGCCGCCGCTCTCGAAAGATCGTAAACCCAATGCTGCTAATCCCAAACGTCAGCAGCATTACCCGCCAGTCGTGAACCAAAAACCCCCAGGTAACATTGGTGGTGCCCGCCCCCCTGGCAATCCAGTAGCGGCCTATTACCAGGGCAATTAGGGCAATCACTTCCCAGACCGGATCGGTGGGAAAAAAATAGCGGGCTAGCAGCACCGCTGCAATTCCCTTAAACGCCTCTGCCAGCACCGCCAGCACCCCGGCCAACTTACCGCCGTGGTAAAAGGCTGCAGAAACGCCCACATTGCCTGTGCCCACATTGGCCAGGTTGCGGCCTGCCACTAGCCGGGTAATCCAGCCCGTCAGCGGCAGTCCCCCCAGCAGCGGACACAGCCCAAAAATTACTAACGCACCCCAAACCTGTAGCAGGGACATGAGCCAACCTAGTTGGTGACAGATCGATGACAGCCATTTTGAGGGTAACTGATTGTTTCTCCTCCCCTCTACACCCCACCCCCTCTATGCACTAGGCTAGATCTCTGAGTGTTTTATCCTGATTTCATGTCGCACAGCGCTACCCTCCCCTACGGCGATCGCGCCATTCAGCAGGCTGCCCAGGAACCCCTGGAGAAATGGCCCAACCCCTCAGAAAACGCCTACGCCATTCACCTGGAGCATCCTGAGTATACGGCCCTCTGCCCCCGCTCGGGCTACCCCGACTTCGGCACGATTGTGGTAGATTATCAGCCTGCAGACTGGGTTGTAGAGCTAAAAGCGTTTAAGCTCTACATCAATTCCTTTCGCAACGAGCGCATCAGCCACGAGGCCGTGACGAATGCTATTTGCGATCGCATCTGGCAGGAGCTGTCTCCAGCGGGCCTGCGGGTGATTGGTGACTTTACCCGACGCGGCGGCGTCAAGACCGTGATCACGGTCTGCAAGGGAAACTGCCAGCTCTTTAACCCCTACCAGGCCAACGTACTCTGAGCCGACATCAGCGCCATCTTCGATTTGATTGAGCAGGCATTAGGCTTGGAGCGAAAGCGGGGGCCAAAGCCTAGCTTCAGCAGAGTAGAGACAAGCGACCCCTGATCTAGGGGCAGCCCTCCCAGCAGATCTAAGACTAGCCGCAAACCTGTGACAGCACTGCTAATGAGTGAGTCCCTTTGAAAGCAGGGCAGCAAATCGGCAGCTCCCTGGCATCTGGCCCACTGCTGCTCCGAGGGCAAAATCTGAGACTGCGCCCCATTTACCAGCACTATTTTGGTCTGCGGGCAATGGTGGCGGCACCAGCGGCAGAGCGCATAGGGGTTGAGCCCCCGCAGTCGGGTGTCAAGCATCAGCAGATCAGGCAAAGGGCGACCCTGCCGGTGGAGCTGCTGCAGCGTTTCCACAATATGAACGTCGGGCGACTCCCAAATGACCGAAAGGTTCTGAGAGCGGAGGATAGTAGTCCAGATTTTTCCCTGCAGCCCCAGAGGAAAAACGATAATGACGAATTTTTGAAACTCAGTCATGAATAAATAACCGTGATGTGCGAGCAGTTACAGGTCAGAGCAAACCCCGCAAAGCAAACTGCTAAATCTATAGCCATCGCCCCATCCTGTGTGGCAGAGACGGGTCAGAAAGCCTACACAGGCTCGAAAATTGCCTGATGGGCCTGACCCGAAGCTTCCTGGCCAACGCTACACTTCGCAGCTGAGCTAAGCGAACTAACTGATGCATAAGACACACCCCTGCTGATTAGCCTGCCAAAGCTTGGGTCTGCTGTGATGCAGGGAAACTTCAGGCAGCCAGCGGCTTAGCAAGCAGTCTAACCCTTGGATTCACTGCGTTAAATCTGCTAGAAGGGGTTATTGAGGTTTTGAGATGATCTGCAATATTAGCCCTGGTCCCACAGTTCACTGAGCCGCCGATCTCGCCCACAGGCATTGCGGTAAAACTTGTAGCGTACCGGGTGCTTGAGGTAGTAGTCCTGGTGGTACTCTTCTGCAGGGTAAAAGGTTTGGGCTGGCCGGACTTCGGTTGCCACAGGGCTCTTAAACTGCTTGGTCGCCAGCGATTGCTTAGACTGCTCCGCTAGCTGCTGTTCTGCCGCCGTAGCGGCAAAAATGGCGGAGCGGTACTGGCTGCCTTTGTCGCAAAACTGCCCCGTATCGTCCAGCGGATCAACGTTCTGCCAAAAAACTTCCAGCAGCTGAGCGTAGCTCACCTGGGCTGGATCGTAGGTGACCTGCACGGCCTCTACGTGGCCCGTTGTGCCCGCCGAAACCTGGTCGTAGGTCGGGTTTTCCTGAGTGCCTCCGGTGTAGCCTGAGGTCGTTGCTACAACGCCTTCCAGGTGGTCAAAGGGCGGCTCCATACACCAGAAACAGCCCCCTGCAAAGGTCGCAGTGGCCAGGTTTTGACTGGCTGCAGGCAGCTGTGCCGCAGAGCTGGTGGGGGCGTAAAAAGGTAGAGCGTCCCACAGGAGAGCGGCGCTTGCCAGCAGCCCCAATCCCACCAGCAATGTCCGAATTATACGCATGGCTGATACAATTACTCTGACGAATGAATAATTTGCCTTTAATCTAACGCAAGCGAGTCCATCGGTTGACGGGGGCAGTCGTTGGCCGTGGGTCAGGCGTTGCGATCGCACCCAGCCACCCCACCCAGGGGCAGGCAAAGCCTACCCCCAACTGAGGCCTAAGCCGTAAACTTTTCAGTAATCCGCTTCATTGCGGCCTCGACATTAGAGCGGCTGTTAAAGGCAGAGATGCGGAAATAACCCTCGCCTGCGGCTCCAAAGCCAGAACCTGGTGTCCCCACGACGTTGCAGACCTGCAGCAGCTTGTCAAAGAAGTCCCAGCTAGAAAGGCCATTGGGCGTCTTCACCCAAACGTAGGGAGCATTGACCCCGCCATAGACCTGAATGCCCGCCGCTGTTAGCTGTTCGCGGATAATCCGAGCATTTTCCATGTAAAAGTCAATAAGCGCGCGCGTCTGGGCCTTGCCCGCCTCAGAATAAACCGCCTCGGCCCCCTTCTGCACGATGTAGGAGACGCCATTGAACTTGGTAGACTGGCGGCGGTTCCACAGCGGGTGCAGTTCCACCTCAGAGCCGTCTGCAGCTTTGCCCTTGAGCGACTTGGGCACTACGGTCAGCGCGCAGCGGGTGCCGGTAAAGCCAGCATTCTTTGAAAAGGAGCGAAATTCAATGGCGCAGTTGCGTGCCCCTTCAATTTCATAGATCGAGTGGGGCAGGTCGGGATCGGTGATAAAAGCTTCGTAGGCCGCATCAAAGAGGATGATGGAGCCGTGGGCCAGGGCATAGTCAACCCAGGCTTTGAGGTGATCGCGGCTAGCAACCGCCCCAGTAGGGTTGTTGGGGAAGCAAAGGTAGATCAGGTCTACCTTCTGAGTCGGAATTTGAGCCGTGAAGTTGTTCTCAGCGCTAATCGGCAGGTAGATCAGCCCCTCATACTCACCATTCTCCTTAACCGGACCCGTGTGGCCCGCCATGACGTTGGTATCGACATAGACCGGGTAGACCGGATCGGTAACGGCGATAGTGTTATTGCTGCCAAAAATGTCGAGGATGTTGCCGCAGTCACACTTGGAGCCATCGGAAATAAAAATTTCAGAGGCGTCGATGTCGCAGCCGCGTGCCTGGAAATCGTGGGCAGCAATCTTTTCGCGCAGCCACAGGTAGCCCTGCTCAGGTCCGTAGCCCTTAAAAGTATCGCGGCGGCCCATGTCCTCTACAGCCTGGATCATGGCAACCTGGCAGGCCTCGGGCAGAGGCTCAGTGACATCGCCAATGCCCAAACGGATAATGTCAGCTTCGGGGTGGGCCTCGGCAAAGGTGTTGACCCGGCGAGCAATTTCGGGAAACAGGTAGCCTGCTTTGAGTTTGAGATAGTTATCGTTAATCGTAGCCATGTCAGGTTTAGAAATCGTTACAGCTGCTTAAACCAGATTACAGCGACAGGGGATGGCCGAAGGGAGCACTTCTGGCTTTGAAGCCAGGGCCACGGGTAGCCTCAGGATTGCTGTTGAAGCCAGCGGCGGCCGACCACAGCTTAGCTAGGTTTTGAAGAAAGTAAAAGGCTCATCAACAGGATCTGTGAGCTAACGTTTGTGAATATTATGATTTCAGAGGTTGCTGGGATAAAAGACAGAGTTGGCTCTGTATCCAGAGGACGTCTGCTTTCGCTGCAAATGCTGTTGAAGAATTGAAATAGGCCATCTCAAAGGTGCTTTGGCCTTAAAGGTACCTATCTGGAATTAATTTTCAGAGATACTGGGCACTCTGACGTAATATGCTGACCCTAGCTGCTGCCGATGCGGTCTCCGTTTCACCTCACTCAAAAGTTCATCGGATTCATTCTGTTAACCAGCATTCTGCCGCTGCTGGCGGTTGGCATCTCCTCCTACCGGGCCTCAAGCAAAACGGTGCAGACAGAGGCGATGAAGTACACAGCAGGAGGAGTAAATCAGCAGCGAGAGTACCTTGAGCTGCAGCTCAAGCACATCGAAAGCCTGATTACCAATATTTCCAGCGTAGACGACATCCTCGACACGCTGGGAGAAGCCCCAAGCTGGGACAATACCTACGCTAATCTTGCTACCCAGGCCCGAATTGGCTACATTCTCAACGGCTACACCGGCCTTGAGGGACTGGTTTCAATTGACATCTTCACGGTTAAAGGGAGTCGCTATCACGTAGGCGATACTCTCAACGTTTCAAAGGTGCACAATCAGCTTAAGCACCGCCTCTTTCTGCAGGCCTTGGGCCAGGGCCGGCAGGTTGCCTGGATCGGCATTGAGGATAACGTCAACGCTAGCTCCATCGCTACCAAAGTCGTGACTGCGGCCAAGGTGCTTTACAGCACTGATTCCCGGAACCTGCGCTCTGAGCCAATGGCCATGATTTTGGTCAACTACAGCGTGGACTACCTGTATCAGCACTTCCAGCAGATTCAGTTAGGGCAGGGAGCGTATCTGCTGGTCATAGATGCCCAAAATCGCATCATCTACCACCCGGATAGGCAGCTTTTGGGCCAGCCCATTCATCCTGCCCTAGCAGCGCTGCTGCAGGGGGAGCAGGGGACCTTTAAACAGCCCATCAACGGGCAGGACATGCTAGTGACCTATGCTCGCTCCCCCATGAGTGGCTGGGTCGTGATCAACATGCTGCCGGTCAAGACGCTCATGGCTCCGGTAGCGGCGATTCGGCAAACGACGCTGCTGGCTCTAGGGCTATCCTTTGGGGTGCTGCTGGTTGCCGCCTGGATTGTCTCAGGTCAAGTGGTGCAGCCGATCCGCCAGATTACCCGCAGGTTTGAGCTGTTTCAGCAGGGAACTCCCGGCTGGAATCGACCCTTGCCGGTGCAGGGCAAGGATGAAATTGCTGAGCTGATCAGTTGGTTCAATGCCTTTCTAGACACGCTGGCTGCCCGGCAACAGGCTGAGGTGGAGCTGGCCCAGGCCAAAGAGGCTGCGGAAGCCGCTAACCAGGCCAAGACTCGGTTTTTAGCCAACATCAGCCATGAACTGCGAACGCCGCTAAACGCTATTTTGGGGTTTATGCACATGCTGGCGGTTGACCCCCAGACTGCGCCCAGCCAGCGGAAAAGCCTGGCCATTATTAACCAGAGTGGTGAACACCTAATTGACTTGATCAACGACGTGCTTGATATCTCCAAGATTGAGGCAGGCAAGGTTACGTTAGAAGAGCAGGTCGTCGAATTTGAGGCCCTACTTGAATCGCTAATGGATCTGGTGCGACCAGCGGCTCAGACCAAGGGATTGGAGCTGGTATGCGATAGCCCCTGGGGGTCGAGCTTTGATGGCTGCACTCCTCAATCCGCTCTCCAACCGTCTCTGCCTCACTACATCAGGACCGATGAGGGCAAACTGCGCCAGATTCTGATCAATCTTTTAAGCAATGCCATCAAGTTTACCGACACTGGTCAGGTAACCTTTCGCGTCAGGGCTCTGCCGCTAGAGCCTGGCCCAAGCTTGCTATGGCAGCTGCGCTTTGAGGTAGAAGACACGGGGCCCGGCATTGCAGCGACAGAGCTAGCCACCCTGTTTGAGCCCTTTGTCCAGGCGGCGTCGGGGCGGCACTCCCAGCAGGGAACGGGGCTAGGCCTGGCCATCAGTGCTCAACTGGCTAAAATTCTGCGGGGTGAAATTACGGTTATCAGTACCGCTGGCGTTGGCACCCGCTTTACGCTGACGCTGCCGGTACAGCAGGCCCAGGCAGCGGTAGCGGCTCCTCCCCGGCAGGCTTTGGCCCTGCTCGACCCAAGGCCTGCTCAGCGGGTACTGATCGTCGATGATGCCAGGCTCAACCGCCAAATTCTGGTCAAGCTTTTGGGCGATCTGGGCTTTGAAGTGCAGGAGGCCGAAAACGGTCAGGCAGCGATTGCCCTCTGGCGGCAGTGGCTGCCCCACCTAATCTTGATGGACCTGCAGATGCCGATGATGGATGGTTACGAAGCGGCGCAAGCAATCCGCCAGGAGGAGCGCAATCTGGCCCATGAAGCCTGCCTGGCCGCTCTCGGACGCAGCAACGCCCTGGCCCCAGCCAATCGCCCTGCAACCGTGATTATCGCCGTCACTGCCCATGCCTTTGAAGAGGATCGGCAGCAGGCCCTGGCAGCAGGCTTTGATGACTTTTTAAGTAAGCCCCTGCGCCGCAATCTGCTGCTAGAAAAAATCGCCGCTCATCTGCAGCTGCAGTATCACTATCAGGAAGCTGAAGCCAAAGTCTAATGACACTACCGCCGCTTAGGATTCTCTTTGACCCTGACAGGTTCCGGCAAGGTGCAGATGGCGGTCGCTTGGGGATGCGATCGCTACTGCTGGCAGCCGTGCTCGTGATTGTGGGCACCGGCAGCTGCCGCTCCGACAGTCTGTCGTCTCTGCCTCTGGTTGAAGAAACGCCCTCCACCCCTACCGCAGTCAAGCGCGATCCGGTTGAAGCTCCTACGGTTGCCCTGGTCATGAAAACGCTAACCAACCCCTTTTTCATTGAGATGGAAAAAGGGGCGCGACAGGCTGAGCAGGAGCTAGACATTAACCTGATGGTGAAAACGGCGGCCCAAGAAACTTCAATTGAGCAGCAGATTAGCATTATTCAGCAGCTGATTCAGGACCAGGTAGATGCGATTGTGATTGCGCCGGGAGATTCAACAGAGCTGATCCCCGTCCTTAAAGAAGCGCAGGATGCGGGGATTACGATTATTAATATCGACAACCGCCTGGACCCTAGCCGCTCTACTGAACTAGGCCTTAGAGATGTTCCCTTTATCAGCGTTGATAACAGTCGAGGGGCTTACCTGTCAGCAAAATACATTAGTGACCGGATCAAAACCCCAACCCAGGTCGCCATCTTAGAAGGCATCCAGACTGCACAAAATGCCATTGATCGGGAGCAGGGAGCGCGGCAGGCTTTTCAGGAGAACGCCAACGTCACGATTGTGGCCGAAGCGTCTGCCAACTGGAAAATTGATGAAGCCTACGAGGTTGCCCAGCAAATCTGGCAGAAGCACCCTGATATTGGGGCGATTTTTTGTGCCAACGACATGATGGCCTTGGGCGTATTGCAGTATCTGTCGGAGACCCAGCGGTCTCAAGTGCTGGTAGCGGGGTTTGATGCTTTAGACGAGGCAAAGGCCGCTATTCGCACTGGGCAACTGGCGGTCACCATTGATCAGCAGGCCTCAGAACAGGGATACCTGGGCGTCCACTACGCCGTGCAGGCGATGGCTGGGAAACAGCTGCCGATGGAGACCGTGGTCGATGCTAGGGTGGTCACTCAAGAAACCCTGCCTTAACGAGATGCCAATCAGCTGATTTTGTGCATTTGGGGTTAAAAGCAGTTTCTTCAGGGGTAGAATCACAGTACTCCTTGGATCGCCTGCTTATGCTGCGTCGCCGCTCCTCCCCCCTAAAGGCGCTTGATCCGGTGCAGGACTGCAGTGAGATTTGCCGTCAAATTGCCGGGTATGAGTTTCCCTGGGATGTCACAAAGGCGTTGGAAATAGCGCTATTTCGCACCTTTTGCGTGCCCAGCATCGGCAAACTGCTCGATACCACGGGCGAATTTCACCACCGCCCCCAAAAGCGCTACGACGACACCGGGCTAATCATTTCCAGCATTCTTAAGTGGGGGCATGATAGTGAGCAGGGCCAGGCCGCCATTGGGCGGATGAACCGCATTCATGCCCATTTTCCTATCAGCAATGATGACTATCTCTATGTGCTGTCTACCTTTATCTATGAGCCGATACGCTGGATCGAGCGCTTTGGCTGGCGGCGGCTGAGTGAGGGGGAGAAGCAGAGCCTGTTTCAGTCCTGGTTCATTGTGGGGCAGCAGATGGGCATTCAGGACATTCCGGCTACCTACGAGCAGCTTGAGCAGTTTAACCGCGACTACGAGGCGCAACACTTTCGCTATTCTAAGGCGACTCAGCGGGTGGGCGAGTCTACCTTGGCGCTATTTCTCAGCTGGTTTCCGGCTTTTGTGCGACCTGCTCTCAGGCCCGTGGTCTACGCCCTGCTGGATGATGCCATGCTGGCGGCCTTTGGCTTTCCTGCGGCAAACCCCCGGCTACGGCAGCTGTTAGAGGCCCTGCTGCGCTGGCGCGGACGGATTTTGCGATACCTGCCGCCGCGTAAACGGCCCTATTTTTATGTCGATACCCCTCAGCGCAGCTACCCTCAGGGCTACACCTTTGAAGATTTGGGGCCGCCTGGGCTGTTGCGATCGCTAAATCGCTCTCCGGCCCCCGCTAGCCCCAACTCAGAAATGCCTAGTCCTGCCCTCGGGCCGAGCGGCCCAGGGTCGTAATGTAAATCACCGCCTCATCGACGGGAATGCCCAGCACCTCGTTCACCTGATCGTCGAAAAAGCCGCCAATGCCGCTCACCCCCAGCCCCAGCCGAATTGCGGCCAGGTTTAGCCGCTGCCCCAAGTGCCCTGCATCCATGTGCAGGTAGCGGTACACCCGATCGCCGTACTTCTCAACCGCCGTTTTGAGGTCGGCGGTATGGAAGAGCACTGCTGCCGCATCGCGCCCCAAGTCCTGCCCCAAACAGAGGAAATGCAGCTCTCGTCGGAAGTTTTTAAAGCGAATCTGTCGCAGTTCCTGGCGCTTGGGCGCGTAGTAGTAACAGCCCTCGTCTAGGCCCTCTACGCCAGAGACCGCAATGAACGTTTGCAGCAGGCTCAGATCAAAATAGTCGGGGTCGCCATCAAAGCCCTGGCTGATGTAGTGCTGCGGCTGGTAGGTGAAATCTAGCAGGGCTCTAAGCTCTGCCAGGGTGATCTCGGCCCCACTGTAGCGCCGGGTCGAGCGGCGCTTGAGAATCGTTGTTTCTAAATCCTGCAGATCTTCACCCCAGTACACCGGAGCTGTTGTGGTGGAAACCTTGAGGCAGAACGGAATGTTGTACTTGTCTTCTGGCAGGGTGGGCTCTGGGTTGACGGCTGAACGGGTCTCCCAGGCCAAATCTTGGGTAGACGGGGGAATCTGGGTGGACTGATGGAAGTATCTCAGTAGTTCGCCATCGGCTAGGGTCGGAAACTGAGTTTCGGTAGGGGCTGCCAGAGCCGATGAGCAGTGGGGCAGGTTTTGCTCCACTGCCAGCAAATCTGCCAGCGCCAGCACCGCAATCACGCCCTCCTCGTCGGGGTTGAGGTAGAGCAGCTGATTCAGCGTCTGATCAACAAACCCGCCGATTAAATGGGGGCGATAGTCTGCTACCGCTCCGGCTAGCTCCAGATTGCCCAAGATGTGGCCGCTATCGAGAAAAATACGTCGATAAGCACGATCTTGGTAGCGCCAGGCCGACCGAAAAAATACGGTACTGACCACCACGGCTAGCTGGGTTGACTCCAGGGCTGGGTGCCAAAAGCAGGCTGCCTGCAGCTCCTGCCACAGATGGGCGTCCCAGTAGCGCCAGAGGCTGTGGGTGCGGGCCTGGTAGTTGTATAGCCCAGCCGGCAGCAGGGAGGTGCCCCTAGACACAATGTAGAGCTCAGCCGGATAGAGGCCGCCCGCGGAGGGCGCTGCCCGTAGGTAAAACGTATCGCCTGCGGCAGTGGGCATTTTGGCGGTTAGGCCATAACTATTGATCAGCAGGTGAGACAGGCGGCTCCACCAGGCAATATCGGCAGGCGATTCACCGGTTGCCGGAGCATCCTCTAAGTACGGCTTGAGGTCAATCTCGCTGCCTAGCCGGTAAGCCTTGAAGGGATAGGGCTGATGGGAGAAATCAATGCCCTGGCTTTTGGCGGCGATAGTGGCAGGATCGTACTTAGTGCGTCTGTGGTAGTGCTGGGCAATAGATACCAGGGCTTCGGGCATACTCCTCAGTGGGTTAAGGCGATGTAGCAGAGCAGACAGGAGAGGTTTTCTTCCTTACCTATTGTCCCCCCTACAGCTTGACATTGCTACTTCAAAGGGCTCCTGGGGCAAAACCTAAAAATAAGATTAATCACGCATTGTTGCGGAACGTAAAGCTTATACAGTGGTCATCTGGAATCAAGCTGAGCAGGAATACTTAGCTGGCTCTAGGGCAACGGCACGGTCGTCGTACAGTGCAGTTTAACGAGAAAGGGTGGCCTAAAGCGCTATCGGACGGGTTGACAAGTGTTTATGCAGCGATTGAGTCGAGAAGAATTGCTCACCGCATTTCGGTCGGGTCGCCGCCAGTTCAGAGAATTGGATTTGTCCGGCATTGACCTATTTCAAGAGAATTTGCGAGGAATTGACCTGGAACGGGCGCTCCTACAGGACGCCTACCTACCCTACATCAATCTGGGCCAGGCCAATCTAAAGGAGGCTGTGCTGCGGCGATCGCAACTTGGCGATGCTCAGCTCTACGACTCGGATCTGTCCCAGGCCGACCTGAGCACGGCGGCTTTGATGCGGGCGACGATGTGCGGCTGTGTGCTCCGGCAGGCGAATCTGCAGGGCAGCAACCTGGATGGGGCCGACTTGCGGGGGGCTGACCTGCGGGGGGCCGACCTGCGGGGGGCGTCGCTGGTTAAGGCCAACCTGGAGGGAGCGCTTTTGCAGCAGGCCGATCTGCGAGGCTGTAACCTGTTTCGGGCGGTGGGGGTGGCGCTGGAGGAGGGGATGTGCGATCGCACCACCACCTACCCCGATGGACATCGTCACAGTCTCTAGGCCCTCATTTTCCAGCTGCCCTAACCTAACCGTCTGAAGTATCAGGTATCCTAGGCGTATTCCCTTGGGACAGCCTCGGGAAGGTACTTCTGTGGGGTGAAACCCCCGGATTCTTGAGCAGACTACTCTTAAGGGGTATGGTCAGCCTCGGGCAATCCGACTACTCAGCCAAGGAACTGCCTAATGAGTCAGCCGCGTTCTCCTCTGTTTTCGCTAATTCCTCGCCCAATGCTGATTCTGACGCTGATGCTGCTCAGCGGCAGTGCAGTTAGGGCTGAGGCGTTATCGGTACAGGAGCCATCGCCGCTGCTGGCCCAGGCGATCACGCCCCAGGAGCGGGCCGAGCTAGCGCAGATTCGGCGAGATGCCGATGTCGCCTTTAGCCGCGCCACCACCCTGTTTGTAGTGCTGCTGGGCACCCTGGTGCTG
>JACVRP010000030.1 GCA_014534385.1 Cyanobacteria bacterium Co-bin13 | reverse complement strand
TAGAGCAGACAGTCAGAGCGGTAGGGAACTACTGGCATGGAGAAGGGATCACTAAAGGCGTTTTAAAATCCATGTCTCAAAGCGTAGCTGAGAATTGCCCCATGCCTTGAGCTGTGGGCATTCAGCCAGATATTTCCTACTGGTAACACATTCGGTTCCAGCCACGCTAGCTGAGCCACTGGAGTTCACGCAGCTTAATAGTGAGTGCCGGTTTTGCGATGGTGAACAGCGGTTTTGGCGTCGTTGTCAAGTACTTTGCCGGTATCGACCACAGCATAGATCACCCAATGATCGCCAGCCTCCATGCGCTTGTCTACCCGGCACTCTAGATATGCGATCGCATCCTTCAAGATCGGCGATCCATTGGCAGCCTCCTCGGTTGCCACCCCTTCAAAGCGGTCTTCTGCCGGTCCAAAGGGCTTGAGAAAATGCCGCATTAGCCCCAGGTGATTGCCTTCGCCCAGAATGTTCAGCACAAAGGAGCTGCCAGGGTAGAGCAGCGCCTCAATCGCCCGCTCCTTCGCCACGGCTACCGTAAAGCCTGGTGGTGTGAAGGTCGCCTGAGACACCCAGGAGGCCAGCATGGCGCTAGAGACGTCTCCCTGTTTCGCGGTGAAGATACAGAGCGAGCCAATAATGCGCCCCACTGCCTGCTCTACCGAAGTTGCCGGAGTACGCGGGGCTTTAGCCCGTCTGGCTTTCTTCAGCGACTGGGCAAAATCCGTTCCCACTTCCTCGCAGTACTTAAGGGTGACATCGGTAGGCTTAAACTTCACCCGAATGGGCTCAAACGCCAGGGAGTAGCCGCCGTCCTTAAGCTTGCCCTCTAACAGGTCAATCGCTTCGCCGCTCCAGCCAAAGGAGCCAAAGACGCCAGCGGACTGCGTTTTAGAGGCGGAGGACAGGACAATTCCCAGCGCTGTTTGAATTTGAGTAGGCGCGTGGCCGCCCAGCGTGGGGGAGCCAATCAAAAAGCCTGAAGACTTCTCGACCGCTGCCTTGATTTCCTCCGGCTCCGACTGCTCGGCGTTGATTGCCTCCACCGCCACCCCAGCCTTGGTGATGCCCCTAGCCAGCGCCTGAGCAATGGTTGCTGTATTGCCGTAGGCCGAGGCATAGATCAGCGCCACCGACTGCTCCTGGCTCTTTTGAGTCTCGCTCCAGTGGCGGTACCCCTGAAACAGCTCCTTAGCCCCATACAGTACAACCGGCCCGTGACCGGGAGCCAGCACCCGAAACTGGAAAGTCTCCAGCTTGTCTAGAGCCGCCGTCACCTGCCGAATGCTGGGAGCCATCAGGCAGTCAAAGTAGTAGCGGCGATCTTCGAGCAGCTCTTCCCAACCCAGGTCGTAGACCTGCTCACTGGCCCGGTGCGCCCCAAAAAACTTGTCGGTGTAGAGCACCTCAGCATAGGGGTCATAGGTGGCCAGCCCTCCCGGCCAGCGCGGCGTCGGAATTGGGAAAAACTGCAGGACATGGCCCTGCCCCAGATCTAGCTCATCGTCGGCTCCCTTAATGACCCGCAGGTTGACCGACTGCCCCTCCAGCAAATCCTTTAGCGCCAGTGCCGCTGGGTTAGAACACACCACCGTCAGGCTAGGATTTTTCTCTAGCAGCACCTTTAAGGTAACCACCCGGTTGGGGTTGATGTGGCCCAAGATGACATAGTCGATCTCATCTAGCTCCACCTGCTGCGCCAGGGCCGCCAGAAAAATCTCCGTAAAGGATTCTCCAGGCGGGTCAATCAGGGCCGTCTGATCCGCCTGGATCAGGTAGGTATTGGCCGTCGTACCCCGCTCCAGCGCATACTCAATCTCAAACCGCAGCCGATTCCAGCTGCGCGATCGCAACACCGCTGTATCGGAGGCGATCTGGAGGGTTTGGACGTCTCTGGGTGGGGCGGTGATGGTCATGGTGGTGAGGGGTGGATGGGTGAGGGGTGGATGGGTGACCGGGTGGATGGGTGAGGGGTGGGCGGGAAGGAAGGCGAGGGAGAGGATGCTTCTGCTCCCCTGGCTCTCCTGCCCCTAGCCCCCCAGTTCCTCTGCCTGCTTAGTAATAGTTGCCAACTTTACGGTGGTGAACAGCCGTAATGCTCTCAGGATCAGACACTTTGCCGTCTTTAACAGTGCAGTAGACAATCCAGTGGTCGTTGACTTCCATGCGGCTGGTCACTTCACACTCCAGGTAGGCCAGGGCATCGGCCAGCAGGGGCGAGCCGTTGGTTGCGGGGCGGGTGCGGACTCCGGCAAAGCGGTCGGCACCGGGGGGAAAGCGCTTGAGGAAGTGCTTCATTAGGGGCAGGTGCTTGCCTTCCTCCAAAACATTCAGCACAAACTCGTCGCCTACCTGCATCAGCGACTCAATGGCCCGGTCTTTCGCTACGGAGACAGTAAAGCCAAGGGGTTGAAAGCTGGCCTGGGCGACCCAGGAGGCTAGCATGGCGCTGCTGACTTCACCTTTTTGGGCGGTAATGATGTACAGTCCGCTGCTGATGCGGCCCAGGGCTTTTTCGAGGTCGGCGTCGAGGGCTTTGAGCTTTTTCAGCTTGCCCGATTGAGTGAGGGTCTGGCCCAGGTCGGTGCCGGTTTCCTCACAGAGCTGGTAGGTGGCTTCGGTGGGGGTGTCTTTGATGCGCAGAGGGGCAAAGGCGGGAACGGGCGCAAGTTCCTCAAAGCGGGTTACTAGCGTGTCAATCGGTTCGTCGTCGCCGCCGTAGGACTCAAATAGGCCTACGGTCTGCTTGGCGTTGACTGCTGCCAAAATGGTGCCCAGAGTGGCCTGAGTTTCCCTAAAGCCGACTCCGGAGGAGGGGGGCATGCCAATGACTAGCCCAGAGGCACGGCCCACCAGCTCGTTCACCTCTTGTGGATCGGCAGAGCGCATGTCCATCATCTCAACCGCTACGCCGGTCTTGGTGATGCCGCGCGCGATGGCTTGGGAGATGCGATCGCTATACCCGTAGTCCGACACGTAGAACACTGCCACCAGCGTCTCAGACTTGCTCTTTTCCTGGCTCCAGCGGCGATAGCGCCCGGTCAGCTCCTCGACGTTGTGGCGTAGCAGCGGGCCGTGGCCCGTGCCGATGGTGGCCACGGCGGGCAGCGTGTCCATTCGCTTCATGGCCGAGAGCACCGAGCGGGCGTTGGGAGCCATTAGGCACTCGTAGTAAAAGCGGTAGTCGGGGGAAATGACCTCTAGATCTTCGTCGTAGGCAGCATCGCTGCAGAAGTGCATGCCAAAGGCATCGCAGGTATAGAGCACCTGGGTCTGATGGTCGTAGGTAAAGATGGTGTCGGGCCAGTGCAGGTTGGGCGCGCTGACAAACTCCAGCAGGTGACCGTTGCCCAGATCCAGCGTGTCGCCACTTTTTACGAGGATGCGTTCAAAGGGGCGGTGGACCAGGTCTTCGAGAAATGCGATCGCAACCTTAGCCCCCACCACTGTGGCCTGGGGGGCAAGCTCCAGCACGTCCTTGACCAGGCCACTGTGATCCGGCTCGGTGTGGCTGATCACGATGTAGTCAATCTGCGCTGGGTCAATCTGCCCCTGCAGCGCATCGAGGTAAAGCTGGCGAAACTTTTCGTGGGAGGTGTCTACCAGGGCCACCTTCTCGCCGCGAATCAGGTAGGAGTTGTAGGTGGTGCCGTTTTGCAGGCCAAATTCAATGTCGAAGCGGTCCCGATCCCAGTCCAGGGAGCGGATAGTGGTGGTGTTTGCGGCAACATCAGCCACCTGGATCGTGAGACGTTTGGGCTGGGTAACAGGTGCGATCGCGACCATCGAAAACCTCCTGCGGCTATGAATGCGGCTAATGCAAGAACCCCTAGGGGCTAGCTTTAACAACGAAAATGTTTCTTATGTAAATATTCTTACTCAAAAACCATTAACCAAACGTAACAATTGCTTATCAGTGAGTTTATTTCTCCCCACCTATCTGATAGGTCATCCCCTCAGTCGGGTAACTTTGAATATGCTGCCTCGGCAATCTGTCTTTAGATCTATCATGCCGTTGACCGGAGACCTGATCCCAGAACCCACTGCGGATGGGTCCTATACCTTTTTTTCAGAAGACTTTGGGGAGTGGTTCCACAGCCGAGAAGGAGCCTATGCCGAAGCTCGCAAGACCTATGTAGAAGCGACCCAGCTAGCTCAAAAGGCAGGGCAATCCCGGCTAACCCTGCTAGACGTGTGCTACGGCCTGGGATACAACACGGCTGCTGCGCTGGAGGCTATCTGGCAGATCAACCCAGCCTGTCAAATCACCCTAGTGGGTCTAGAGCTAGATCAGAGGGTGCCGCAAAGAGCCATTGCCCACCACCTAACCGAAGGGTGGTCGGCCCCGGTACAGACGGTTTTGAAAACGCTAGCCCACAGCACCGAGAGCTACAGCCCGGCCCTCAGCGCTCGCCTGCTTCTAGGCGATGCCCGCCAGCGAATTCAGGAACTGGTGCAGGCAGACTTTCAGGCCGACGCCATTTTTCTGGATCCCTTTTCGCCGCCCCATTGCCCTGAGCTGTGGACGGTTGAGTTCTTAGGGCAGGTAGCCCGCTGTCTCAGCCCCGAAGGCCATTTAGCCACCTACTCCTGCGCTGCTGCGGTCCGCGCCGCTTTTCTGCTGGCGGGGCTTACTATTGGCCCCATTGAAGCGACCGGTCGGCGCTGGCCCGGCACCCTGGCCCGCCATGCTGCCACCGACCTCTGTCCCCTTTCCCTACAGGAGCAGGAGCACCTCAAAACCAAAGCTGCCGTACCCTACCGCGATCCGACCCTGGCTGACTCACCTGCAGGCATCTGTGCTCGGCGACTACAGGAACAGCAGACTTCGTCGCTAGAGGCTACCTCGCGCTGGCGCAAGCGCTGGCTATCGCCCTCCACCCAAAGCTGACAGGGTATGCACCGACCTCCACCCCTCGTAGGGCACGCTCTACTGCGCTGCAGGCTTCTCAGTCTGGTCAAATGCCAGCACTGGTAGCGACTGACTCTATACAAAATGCGGCTCTGTTTACCCCCAAAATAGGAGAACCTACCGACCTCTGCAAAGCCACAGTCAGGCCAGTAGGCAAACTCCATGCCGCTGCAGCCTCAGCGCTTCAAACGCGAGGGAGCATTCCTCAAGGCTCGCCCTGAAGGCCTCGCTGCTTGGCCTCTTTCACTCTGCTATAGGATCCCTGACTTGTGAGCTACTCCAACACCGTACCTGCCCGGGTTTTAATTGTTGATGACAATTACCTCAGTCGCATAGCTGCAGCGACCTTACTGGAGTTAGAAGGCTATGACGTGGTGGAGGCAGACTGCGGGCTGCGGGCTCTGAAGCTAGTTCAAGAAACCTGCCCCGATCTAATTCTTTTAGATGTCATCATGCCTGGCATGGACGGTTTTGAGGTCTGTAGGCAGCTCAAAAGGAATGAATTCACCCGCTTAATTCCGGTGATCTTTTTAACGGGCTCCGAAGAGCGCCAGGTCCGTTTGCAGGGCATTCAGACTGGGGCTGACGATTTTTTGACCAAACCCTTCGACCAGGCCGAACTCGTTGCCCGAGTAAAAATTCTCGTGCAGCAGAAACGACTCAATGAAGACCTAGACCATACCGAGCAGGTGCTGCTTTCCATTGCCAGTGCCATTGAGTGTCGCGACCCCAATACGGGCGACCACTGTCAACGGCTGAAGGTGCTGGGTCAAGCCTTTGGTGTTTACCTGCAGCTTTCGCGGGACCAGATCCGCAGCCTTGGCTGGGCCGGCTATCTCCATGACATTGGCAAAGTCGGCATCCCAGACGCCATTTTGCTCAAATTGGGTCCACTAACGCCCGATGAGCAAACCATTATGCAACAGCATGTTTTCATCGGTGAGCGCATCTGCAAGCCGTTGAGAACCCTGCAGGGCGTCGTTCCTATTATTCGGCATCACCATGAGCGGTGGAACGGCACCGGCTATCCAGACGGCCTAAGCGGCGAAGAAATTCCTCTGCTGGCCAGGGTGTTTCAGCTGCTCGACATCTACGATGCGCTCACCAACGAACGGCCCTATAAACCGGCTCTCTCCCCAACAGACGCTCTTAGGCTGATGTGGGAAGAGGTCGAAAAGGGCTGGCGCGACCCGAACCTGATGGGCCAGTTTGAAGCCTTCATTCAGGTCCAGTTAGCGGTCGGCTGTGATGGCGCAGCGGCCTGTGTAGGGGGGGCTTATGACTCTGCGGCAGGGCTTGAGGCTGGTAAGCCTGCTTCGAGCAATTAGCTGCTGGCCATCGGCCTTCTACAATGGCGTTACGCCAACAGCGTTACGTCTCTCCCTGCTTTGTCAAAACCTATGAGCGATATTATTCACACGTCTTGTTCTACAGAAGAGTCGATCATTCTATTTGAGATTAGCGGTGGGCAGGGAGTGATGCGGGCAGGCGGGCTCAATGCCATGGAGCTGGCAACTAAATCAGCCCAGGCCCTGAGTCAGGCGATGGGAGCCATTCAAACTCTGGCTAACCGCACCACTGAGACCATCAATCAGCTGCCCCAAAAACCGTCGGAGTTTGAGCTGGAGTTTGGCATCAAAATTGATGCTGAAGCCGGGGCCATCATTTCTAAGGCCGGGGCTGAGGGTAACTTGCGGGTTAAGCTGGTCTGGCGAGATGAGCCCCAGCAGCAGACTCACTAGGCTGAACTATTTTTCATCCCTCAGATAGTTGTCAAGGGTTACTTTCAGTCCATAGGCTCAGGAGAGCAAACGCGATTGAGGCCTAACTGTGGACGCCCGCTTAGAACGCTCTAGGGAATTAAAGCAAGCACTGTGGGACTTTGTGCTCGACGCTGAGGATGAACTCGCGACAGCGCTGGAGGCCTATAGTGCTGACCAGATGGCGAAATGGTCTAAGACCCAGCTGCAGGGCATTAGCCGAAACGATCTGGTCATCGATATGTTTTCAACCGAAGGGCAGGTTGGCGACCAGACTCCCCTCAGTCTATTTATTGAAAGCCAGTCGGATCTCTCGGAAGCTGATAAAGCCTTGGTAGAGAGCTGGCAGCGTAGTTTTAACGGGCTGTTTGCCGTTGTCAGCGTAGATTCAGAGGAATTTGAGCTGATGAACTGGCTGACGGAAAAGCAGTACCGAGTCAAACCAAACGGGCTGCAGGCTCCAGAAAAGCTGGCGCGGCTTAAGCCGGGGGAAATTGTTCAGACCCGAATCTCGCCTTTAGATGAGTCATCCTGGATTTTTTCTGGGCCGATTCAGCTGCTGGGCAAGTTGGGTAAGCCTAAACTGGCGGTGGCTATTGGCACCTTTAAGGACCAGTTCAACCAGCACCTCTATGGCGATGCCCCTGACCTGATGGAAGAGGCTTGGCTGTCTGTAGAGCGCTACCACCAGGAATTTATCGATTTCTTTGACGGGGATGAAATTACCCTGTCGGGCTATGAGCTCGATAAGAAGCTGGCCGAGTTTCAAGAGGTGGCAACCCAGCGCCGGCTGGAGGCAGCAGGCGTTGACAGCAACAAAACCCTGAGTGAAATGGCGGCAGAGGCAGGCGTCTCTGAGGCAGAAATTGCTGAATCGGCGGCAGAGCTAGGAGCCGATGAAGCTGTTACCAAACAGCTGCTACAGGGCCAGAAGACGCTGAAAATGGTGATGCCCAAAACGGCACTACCTGACCCACTGCGGCGGGCAGAACAGGTGACGGTGCTGGTGCATCCTCGCTGGGGTCAATCCTTTTTGACTGACTATGGCCGTTTGACTCAGCTGTTGTCGGAGGGCAGCGAGCAGACTGCGGAGACGCTGGATAAGCTGCTGCTGAAGTACCTGAAGGAGGGAGCTATCAACGCCTATGTTTGGTACCGTCTGGCCCATGAGTTTGCTGGTCCGCTAGAGCCCGCTTTGCAGAGGGCGCTAGCTCGGCCTACGTTTAGCCTAAAGAACGATTTAGACGACCTGCTGAGGACTTTTGAAAAACCGCTCAAGCCGGGCCTACCCGAAATTGCCAGCGTTCCTCTACACCTGCACAATCTGTTTCAAGAGGCGCTTGCGGAGGTCGGGGAAAGTAAGTCTAAAGCCAAGGCTAAAGGCAAAAGCAAAAAAGCCGGGTTTGGCTAAGAACTGCTCCAAATATGTTTTTAAAGGCCCCATCCAGACAGAGGTGATTTTGGATTGGGCCTGGTTATTTCCATGACAACATCTAGCGGTGCCTGGGCGAGAAACGCTTCTATTAAGTCTCCTATGCGCGTAACCTCAATTCCAGCCGCTTGGTTTTGCAGCTCTACCAGCTTTTCAAATGTGGCCACTGTGTAGTCAGCTTTCTGAAACAGCGCATTGGCTTCCTTCAGTAGCTCCATGAGAGTGATCCCTTGAGCAGACTGCTGTCATCTTGATTGATTTCGCTCTATCTGTAAAGTTCTACGGTGACAGGTGTACCTTTGCCGATATGAAGATTTTTAGAGGAGTGCGATCGCACCAGCGCTGTCTTGCCAGTCTGCCCCTACTACCCCATACCGTGGCGGTAGAGCGTGCCTCTCCGGTGATTTTCTGAGAGAATGGAAAGCTGGCATCGCCCAAACCCTCTAAATCGTACTTACCCACGTCCAGCGCTATCAACCATGCCGGAATCGTCTGCCCCTGTCTCAGCCCCCCAAAGCGTTGTCCCCGATGAATTCCAGTGGATTTACCGGGGTATTACCGAGGTCTTTCCCGACCAGCCCGATGCTGACGACCCTCAGCAGAACCTGGTGCGGCGGCTGCAGCAGGCTGACCGCCCCCTGCGGGTGAAGCTGGGCATTGACCCGACCGGAGCGGAGATTCACCTGGGCCACAGCATTCCGGTGCGCAAGCTGCGAACCTTTCAAGATGCAGGGCATACTGCTGTGCTGATCATTGGCGACTTCACGGCCCGCATTGGCGATCCCACCGGCAAGTCTGAGGTGCGCCGCCAGCTCACCGAGGCCGACGTCAAGGCTAATGCTCAAACCTACCTAGATCAGGTGCGGCCCATCCTTGACTTTGATACCCCTGGGCGGCTGGAGATCCGCTACAACTCGGAATGGCTGTCACGTCTAGACATGGGCAAACTTCTAGAGCTGCTCTCGACCATGACCGTCGGTCAGATGCTGGCCAAAGAGGGCTTCTCCGAGCGCTACGAGAAGGGCAACCCGGTCTTTCTGCACGAGTTTCTCTACCCGCTAATGCAGGGCTACGACTCGGTAGCGGTGCAGTCTGACATTGAGCTGGGCGGCACCGACCAAAAATTTAATATTGCTATGGGGCGCGACCTGCAGCGCTACTTTGGCATGGAGCCGCAGTTTGGCATGCTGCTGCCGCTGCTGCTGGGCACCGATGGGGTGCAAAAAATGTCTAAGTCGCTGGGCAACTACGTCGGCCTGCTGGAAGATCCGCTGTCGATGTACTCCAAGCTGGAGAAAACTCCCGATAGCCTGATTCACAACTACTTCGAGCTGCTAACTAAGCTGCCGCTCGACTCACTGCCAGAGGAGCCGCGCGATCGCCAGAAGCTGTTGGCTTTGGACGTGACCCGCCAGTTCCACGGTGAGACAGCCGCTCAGCAGGCGCAGCAGGCAGCCCTTAGCCTGGTGCAGGGAACCGGCGAACCGGCGGCAGGGGTGCCGGAATTTTCGCTGGCAGGCATCGAGTTCCCGGCTAAGCTGTTTTACATTTTGGGGGCTAGCAACCTCTGTGCCAGCGGCAGCGAAGCGCGTCGTCAAATTCAGGGGGGCGCGGTCAAGCTGGATGGAGAAAAGGTCACTAGCGTAGACCAGACCTTTGACTCCCCAGATGAGTTAACCAGTAAAGTGCTTCAGGTGGGCAAGAAGAAATTCGCCCGTTTAGTGCCTTAGACGCACCCTTAATCGGCTATCCCTCTGACCTGCTGCAGGCTCAGCTCAATCAGGCTAGGGCCTAGATTGGGGTGAGGAATGTTGTCAACCATGAGAAAGGTGGCGAGGAGCGCTAGGATAAGCCGTTCAGCCTTGATTTGTTTTAGGGCAAAGGGAGTCATAATCCGTTTCCTCTGGGTTGAGGGAGACCGCTTGGGGCGTTTCCTTGGGTGACTTCTCAACCATAGAGGGGGAACCAGGGGCATTCAGGGGGGTAAGGGGCCAATCTTTTGACTGGAACCTCCCTGGCTGCTTACAGTTTTCTGCTAAGCCGCTATTTCCACAATGCCCATCATGCCCTGATCCTCGTGGTCTAAGACGTGGCAGTGAAACACGGTCTTGCCAGTGAAATTGCGAAACGGCACCCGAATCTGCACGGTTTCGTAGGCTCGCACGTTGACCACGTCTCTCCAGGCTCGGTAGGGTTCGGGGTTGCGATCGCGACTCACCACCTGAAAACTATTCGTGTGCAGATGGAAGGGGTGATCCAGTCCAGCCTTGTTAATAATGAACCAGTCTTCCACAGTGTCCAGTCTGGTCTGCACGTCTACCCGGCTGTGGTCAAAGGCTTGTCCATTAATCAAAAAGGGCTGCCCGGTTTGGGCATCAATGCCGTGGTCAAAGACAAACTCCCGCGTCACCCCTGGCTCTGGCAGAGTCTCTACTGGAATCAGCGCCTTCGGCAGCGGGATATCAGCAGTCCCTTCTTGATAGGCCAAACGAGCTATCTGAATAGGCTCGGTCTGGGTAGAGGAACCCATTATCTTACCGTGGCCCCTCGTGCCGCCCATCATGTCCATCGTGCCCCGGTCGTAGGGCAGGTTCACGATTTCGTAGGTTCCAGGCTCTCGGGTTCCAGGCACCAGAAGCTCTGCCCGTTCGCCTGAGGCTAAAATCACTTCGTCGGTTTCGATGGGTTCACCTAGTGCGCCCCCGTCGGTTGCGATCAGGTACCAGGGGTGATCTTTGAGCTGCAGTCGGTAAACGCGGGAGGAGGAAGCATTGAGTAGCCGCAGCCGCAGCAGCCCGGCCTGGGGCAGGGGCAATGTGGGCGAAGCCTGGCCGTTGATGCTGATACGGTTGCCCTCTCGGCCCCACATACGAAACACAGGAATCGGTTCTTGTAGCTGACCGCGCCAGTTCAGGTCGAAGTCTTGCAGCACCAAAAAGGCTTCCTGCGCCGCCCGAATTTCAGGAATCTCGTCTAGGTCGCCTCGCACGACCAGCAGACCGGCCAGGCCACCCGCCACCTGAGCCGCGACATTACCGTGATGGTGGGGATGGTACCAGAACGTGCCGGCCCGGTGATCTGAGGGAATGGTGAAGCGGTAGAGCGCAGTTTCGCCAGGGGCGACCATTCTCAGCGGATTGTCAGCTTCGCCCGTGGGAGGCAGGTGCAGTCCGTGAAAGTGCAGGTTGCTGTGGACATCCAGCTGGTTTTTGAAGCGAATCTCGACTGCATCACCAGGCCTGACTTCCCAGCGAGGGCCAGGCACCTGCTGGTTGTAGGACAGGAGATGCGATCGCACTCCCCCTAAATTGACCCTGGTTGGACTGGCTGCCAAATCAATAGTCAGCTGCCCCGCCTGACTTCGCAATACGCTGCTGGGCTGTTGCGAATTTGGAGTTGCACAGCGCGACAGCAGCATAGCCCCGGTTGCTGCCGTCGAAAGGGTTAAAAAGCGTCTTCTGTCCATACTGTTCTTTTGGCCCTTCTCTTCCAGCATAGACACTGTATGGGCCTCCAAGGAGAGGATGCCCTACTTTGATGTACTTCAACTCCGTAAGCTACCGTATAGTCAGCTGCCTAACTTAAAGAGTAAGCCTGTGGCCACCTTGCGTCCTTTTGCCGATCGTGTTGTTGACCGTTCTACCCTGCAAAACTGGGCTCAGCAATACGCAGAGCTCGATATTCCCTCCGTTGAAGCTTGCCTGGCTTTCCTTCGCGCCACCGCCGACGTGCAAACCGCTCTAGAGGCTCACTTTGCCCGCTACGGCCTATCGATGGGCAAATTTACTCTCCTAATGCAGCTATTCCAGGCTCCTGAGCAGGGATTTACGCCTTCCGAATGCGCTGAACGTTCCGGCGTAACTCGCGCCACTATCACAGGGTTGCTGGATGGTCTGGAGCGCGATGGGTTGGTAGAACGGCAGCCTCGCCTTGGCGATCGCAGAATGCTGAGCGTCCGCCTTACTGAAGAAGGACGTAGCCTGCTCGTCCGGATGCTGCCTGACCACTTTTGTCGCACCACCGGGCTGATGGGAGAGCTAACAGTGAGCGAGAAGACAACGCTGATAGAGCTGTTGCAGAAGGTGCAGGCGGGGACGAAGGCGATGCTGGAGCCGTGAGGGCTTAGGGGTGGATGGGTGGATGGGTTGGGGGTATTTGCGGGCAAGGTTGAAGTTGGGTCAGCTTTAAAGGCTGCGATTGTTGGAGCGGCTGAATCTCTGTGGTAAATTAATTAGGGGCCTAATGATTAGCTGGCTAATCATTAGGCCCCTAATAGCTCTTAGAGGTATCTAGAGGAGGTTGCTATGAAGAAGTTGAGTGTTCGGCCCAAGAACTGGCTGCTGTCGGCCCATGTGATATCCGGTGGACTGTGGTTGGGGACGGTGTTTTCGCTGGTTGCGATCGCAATCGTCAAGCGAGATATGGCAAATGGAGACGAACTCTACGCCATCAACTCAGTTCTGAAATTTATGGATGACTGGGTCGTGATTCCCACGGCTGTGCTGTCGCTGATTACGGGCGGCCTGCTTTCCTGGCTGACGATCTGGGGCTTTACTAAGCACTACTGGGTGATTGTGAAATGGGTGGCGACCGTTACGCTTATTGTGACCGGCACAAGTTGGTTAGGGCCTTGGCTCAACGCAATGACGGCCATCTCCGAAGCTGAGCGGCTGCAGGCACTGCAAAATCCTCTGTATGTGTTTGATCAGCGGGGGGTAATGATTGGGGGAGCAATTCAGGCCGCGTGTTTGCTGGCTGTTGTGGCTATATCGGTACTCAAACCCTGGGGTAGGCGCATGGCTAAACCGTCTGCCAAGCTAGAAGCCAGCGGGGTCTCTACAATGGAGTCAGGAGAGCCGCAGTAGGCTCTTGCCCTTGTTTAGTACCCAACTATGGTTGCCCTTGAATCCAATCTGCTCCGCATCGGTGAACTTAGCCGTCAGAGCCAAGTGCCCATCAAAACTATTCGCTACTACGAAGAACTGGGCCTGCTACAGGCCACGGGTCGAACCTCTGGCGGCTTTCGGCTGTTTATGCCCAATGCGCTAACCCGTCTAGCCTTTATTAAACGCGCCCAGGGCTTGGGGCTGAGCCTGCAGGAGATTCACCACATTCTAGACGTGCACGACCAGGGGCAGCGGCCCTGCCACGAGGTTAAGCAGACCCTGCAGGAAAAGGTGCAGCAGGTCGAAGATCGCATGGCTCAGCTTGCTCTACTGCGCCAAGAACTGCTGGCCTTAATCGATGGGGCAGAAGGGCTAGCCCAAACGGACGCACCCATCTGCCCCATTATTGAAAACACTGGCTAGTTAGCCAATAGTATTGGCGTGTCTACGCTGAAATACTGGGTAAGAGTACCCGTAGGATGGGCAAAGGGCGATAGCCCGTGCCCATCTTTTGCATCTCTATGCTGTGATGGGCACGCTTTGCTTTGCCCATCCTACGAGACTTACTAAGGGATTGAGGTTCGGCGAAACCTAAAAAACTTTTGATAGTGTAGGTTTCGCAGGCTCAACGCCAACCTACGTCATTAGCGTAGACGCACCCTTACCGGATGTCTTAAACCGTGGTTTCTTCGTTGCCTAGCTGCCGCTCCAAGGTTGCAATGGTGGCATTGACTCCAGCTAAACGGGTTTCCAGGTCATCGCGCACCCACTTCATAAAGCGCAGCTTGCGTTCCTGATAAGAACGCTGATTCATCGGTTCAGTTCCCCAACAGGGCATGCCAAAGAATGGAAACATGCTACTTTCCCCTTAACAAAAGGCCAAATAAAAACCCTATTTCAATCCTGGCAAACCCAGTCAAGAAATAGGGGTAGATACGAGTGGTAATTCCCGTATGGCAGCGGCCCTTACAGCAAGCGTTAGTAGCGACCGCGACTGCCTACTGCAGTTCGGTCACGATAATCTACTCCCTGGTTTCTCTGAGGCTTTGAGAAGCCAAAGTAAGCAGCAATCAACGCTGTTACGGCATGAAGCCAAATGTCATGGCCAAAAATAGGAATGAGGCCAAAGGTTGTGTTTAGCCCAGGAATGAGCCCCATGATGGCCAACACGCCATAAAAAATAGCCAGGCCCTTAGCAAAGGCTCGGGCCGCCCCATAGCCACGATAGGAAGTAAGTCCCCAAACGCCTACTGCCAGGTGCACAAGATTGTGCAGCAGGTTGATCGGGAAAATTCCCAGCAGGTAGCCATACCCAGCGTCTACCGCCAGACCTGGCCCTGTTCCGGGGGTGGCGACCATGCCTGGAATAAATCCCATAATGCCGACTAGAACATACAAAATCCCGGTAATTAAAGCGAAGTAACGAGCGCCCATAGCCATTCTCCTTAGTTAAACAATCCCGCTGGCTACTGTCAGTTAATGCCCTAGAACCCCTGTGCCTCAAGAGAAGTAGCCACTTCAGGCTACTGCTACGCTATTGAGTCCTAACCGGTTTGATCCTCTACATAAGGAGAGGGTCTTTTCTGTCAGAAGGGCTAGCTTTTAGTAAAGGAACTGAGGTTAAGCCGCTTCAGGATTCAGATCGATCATTCGCCCTGTGGTGTAGGTGCCAATGGGGCTCCAGAGAATGTAGGGCAAAAGCAGTAATGCTGCCAGGCTAGAACTGGGCCAGACTAGAAACGTCAAAATGACTCCTAGGACGAAGCCCGCCCCGCCTAAGACGGTGCCCACAGCTAAGCTACGAGTGCGTAGCGTGGCCGGAATGTAGGACACGGTTAACACCTCTATCAGCAAATACAGCCCCATCAAGAGCCAAGTTTTGACGCTGCCAGGCTCTTGCTGCCACACCACAACGGCTGATGCGGCCCCGCAGATGAAGATGACAGTCCAGATAAAGGGAATGGCTGGTTCAAAAAAGAGCCAGTTGGGGCGATCGAGCCGGGCGGCCCAAAAAACATCGCGGGGCCGCAGCAGAAAGGTGCCTAGCGCCACGATAAAGGTAACGCCGCCGATTACCATCCAGGGTTGAATCATTGCTCTATCCTCTCTAGCGCATTCCCGTAGTAACAAACTGGGGGTTGGGCTTTCCTCTGTCGCAGGGTAGCGCCGTGGGTAATGGGGAGGCGGAGCCTCCAAAAGACATTCCCAGGCAGGAGCCTGGGAACGAGGGAGAAACGAGGGAGAACGGTGGACGAGGGAAGGGTTAGAGAACGGTCATGACTTTGAGGAGTTCGTTTGAGAGATCTGAGTTAGTGGCGTTTTTCTTTTGGAAGAGAACACCAGCCAGGAAGTAGATATTCTCAGAGAAAAAGGCTTTGCGCTTGCGCTGCAGCTCAGAGATGGTGTTTCTCACTTTGGGTTCACAGCTGTAGTAGCCAAACTTGAGGGGCGACACCATAAAGTCAACTACCTGATAGCCATGCTTGAGCGCGTGATCAACCGTATCAATCGGGTTTGAGTAGGCCGAAATCATTAGCATCACGTTCTCGCAGCCCTTGGTAAGCAGCTGTTTAGTGATGCTTGCGCCATCGCTGCCGCCGTGGAGAGAGGGCATGTATAGTTCGTTGTCAGGGGCCGGTAGATAGGGGGGGTTTGCAATCAGGTACTCAGCTGCTTCGGGGGAGTAGCTAAAAAAGCATTTGTTGTGGACGCGATACTGCTGGTCTAGCCGGTACTGCTGAATTCTAGAGAGCGCTAACTTGCAGGCGGCTGCATTCAGCTCATACCCCTGAATGAGTCCCTTGAAGGTGCTTTTTAAGAGAGCACTAATCACTGGACTGCCGTCTCCAGCGCCAAACTCTACGACAGACTCACCCGCAGCACACTGAGGTAGAACCATTTTCTCCAGGCACTGGGCGTAAAATTGTGACTCCTCAGGACAAAAGAAAACCGTGTTCGGCGAATTCACCTCAATCGTATCGGCTGAGGCCAACATCACTTCTTTCATGGTAGGAATTGGATTTAGAGGTTAAAAACTGATCTATGCCTGCACCCGAGGCAGGGGCGATTGAGCCTGCTTGATGCACTGAATAATGGCGTTGCCTGCCCGATCACCGATGTATTTCTCCTGGGCGTAGCCAAGTACGACTTCCCAAGCGTTATCGGGATACAGATCGACTAGAGCCAAAGCTACATCGCTCAGCATCCACTGACCATGGCGCTCATCTTCTCGAATGTGCAGTTCCCAGTAGCCAGAGGCATCGTTGCTGAGGCCTAAGCGCTGAGCTGCGATGAGATAGTCGGTGTAAATAGAGGGACCAGCAATTTCAAAGTAGGTGAGGCCGCCGTTGTAGCGCAGGAAGTGGCGCTTGCACTCGGTTAGCAGGAAGTTGTGGTTAATGCTGGCCAGTAGCTGCCAAGGAGCCAGGTCGAAGT
>JACVRP010000605.1 GCA_014534385.1 Cyanobacteria bacterium Co-bin13 | reverse complement strand
CTATGCGTGTTGGTGGGGGGCGCTATTGCCTGGGCTGCCCTGAGCAAAGTCGATGAGGTCGCCACCGCTCAAGGCGAGGTCATTCCCTCGACTCGCATTCAGCCCGTCAAAGCGCTCTCTGGCGGGCTGATACAAGAGATTACGGTGGAAGAAGGCCAGCAGGTCAACGCTGGCGATCCGCTGGTTCAGTTTGACCCAACTATTTCAGAAGCAGAGTTTCAGCGGCTCAAGCAACAGGTTGAGCTAACAACAACAAATCTGGCTCGCCTGGAAGCTGAACGCACAGGCAACACCCAATCCGGCAATCCTTTGCAGGATCAGCTGTTGACCTCTCGAATGCAGGAATTTACTGCTCGGCGCGAGATGGCTATGGCTGAGGCAAATCGCCAATTAGGGACCGTCAAAGCAGCCCAGGCGGATTTGGAGCGGTTCAAGGCAACCTTGACCGTTGCCACTACTAAAGCTGAAAGTCTAAGCAAACTAATAGTCGTCGGCGCAGTGCCGCGTCTAGACTACCTGGATGCTCAGAACGAGGTGGTTTCGCTGCAAAACCAGATTGTTGCTCAGGAGCAGGCCATTTACCAGGCAGAGCAATCACACAAGGCAGCTCAAACTGAGGCAGACCGCCTGGTGGCAGACCGCCAAAACGAAATCCTCACTCAAATGGAGCAGCAGCGCAAAGAGCTAGATAACCTCAAGGGCCAGCTTGCTCAGGCCGAGGAGCAGCGCAACCGGGAAACCCTCACGGCTTCTGTCGATGGCACTGTTTACAATGTCAAAGTCGCAGAAGCAGGGGCCACCATACAGTCAGGGGAAGAACTACTTTCCATCTTGCCAGAAGGAGACCCCCTGGTGCTCGAAGCCAAAGTGCTCAACCGCGATATCGGCTTTATCCAGTCGGGGATGCCCGTCAAAATCAAGCTGGAGACCTTTCCCTATCAAAAATTTGGCCTCCTCCAAGGCACTGTCGAAAGCATCAGCCCAAACTCCATTCAGGAGCAGGATCTGGGATTGGTTTATTCCGCCCGCATCAAAATCGACAAAACCTTTGTAACCATTCAGGGTCAGGAGGTGCCCATTACCCCTGGCATGGCAGCTACCGCAGAAATTGTTACCCGCCAAAAAACCATCCTGTCATTCCTCCTAGACCCCATCATTGAACACTGGGATAAAGCCTTTTCGCTCCGCTGATAGGTTTAGTTCTTAACTAGGGGTAAGTAGTCTTTTTACCCCCAGGCTGATCCTGCCGCTTGGAGCCTCAGCAGCTGCAGCGTATCGAGCAATCGCCCCTGAGCCAGCCGCTTTCCCATTGCAAATGGGCGTGATCCATCTTTTAGTAATGGGTATTGTCAGGCAACAATTAGACAAGACCAGCGCTGCCAAGTAATTGGCAGCTTGAGAAAACCCCTTCGATAGGATCGCAGGCAGGGTTGTTTCATGTTCGTCAGAGTTATTTTGTAAAGCCGCTTTGGCCCCCAAACCCCCTTTCTTGATGCCCGGAGGGCTATATGCTGGGGGCTTCAGATCCCCCCAGTATTGGGGGGTGGGAGGGCCAGCAACCCAAGCGCTCACCGCCAATCAGGAACTTCCCCGCCAAACCGTCAGGCAAAACCCGGTTGAGCAGTATCCGGGGCCGCCTTTTCCAAGACCGCCGCCGCCCGGTCTAGCCCGCGAGAGCACCCCACGCCCTGATCATTTGATTGGCGTGTCTGCCGAAACGTATGTGGTTTATGGACCTGTGGGACAGGCTGCACAATACGCTGTGGCTCAATATCCCTCAGTCAGAAATTGAAATTGGGGTCCCAGCCTACACCGAGCCAGAAGATAACAAGCTGCGCCGTATCCTGCTAATGCCATTTCTTCAGCAGCGGGACTACTGGTGCTG
>JACVRP010000528.1 GCA_014534385.1 Cyanobacteria bacterium Co-bin13 | reverse complement strand
GGGTAATGGTTGAGGGGGTGGGGCGGCGCAGTTCAGCCATTGCCTGAGTCACGGTTTGCCAAATGGGCAGACCATTGACTGCAAAGGATTCATAGGAGCACCAGAGCGTGCGGGCCCCAAAAAGCGCCTGAGCCACGGCCAGTCCAGCGCAGGCATCCTCACTCAAGGGTTCATAGACTTGGCCGCTCGGCCCCTGGTAATAGGTGTCGTCAGGGGTGGGGTGGATGATTTTGAGCGCCTGGTTGATGTTGTTGATGCCAGAAGCCGCGTTACCGTCAGCATTGGTGACGACGAACTGCGGATCTTTTTGGCCGACATAGCCTACTAGTGCGCCCATCGCAGTGGTAGCGACTTTTTTATCCCCGCTCACGGTGAATTCTTCCAGCGGCAGGCTGCCCAGGTCTGCTAGCGGCAGCACTGACTCAGTGACGGCGGTTTGGACGGCAGGGCCTCCAGCTGAGCGCTCGTAGTTAGTTCGCACTAAATTCCAGGCGGCAGGGGACAAGGCCCGAGCGCTTAGGGCATTGACAATGTAGTCACGGGTGAGGGAGTCGCCAGGGTAAAGGTTGTGGGACTGAGCGCCGCGCTTGTGTACGCCTGCCCCTTTCAGCTGCTTGATAATTAGCGCGGTGAGGGTGCCGCCCAGGGCAGACTTTGCAGCTCTGTCGGTGGCTTCTAGCACAGCTTGGGTAAAGGCCAGGCGCTGCTTCAAAGAAAACGCAGTGCTGTCAACATAGTCACCGGGCTGATTGGCATCATCGTAGTCTTTGGCATTCACCAAAATTACTTCTTTGAAGCCGTTGCCGCGCCAGTAGGCAATCATCTCCTCATTGGTCTTGGTGGAGACCATGCTGTGGTGCTCCTGGGAGTAACCGTTCCACACCAGAATGGGCAGAAAATTGGTGGCGCTGGGGTAAGCAGTATTGAAGTGGCCAAAGCTGCTCATAATGTAGGGTTCGCCCAGGCCGCCATCGCCGATGGTGACGGGGAAGAGGGTGCCGGGGTGGAGTTTAGCCCCAGCCATGGCAAAGTGCTGGCCCTGGCCCAGCGGCCCAGCAGGGCTAAGCAAACCAGGGATTTGGCCGGAGAGGTGGCCTAGCAGGCCGTGGGTTTCACGGAAGCGATCGCACAATTGCTGCACGGTCTCAATCCCCATTGCCTCCAGGGAGCGATCGAGGAACACGTTGCTGTAGAAGCCGGGGGCGTGGTGGCCAACTTCGGTGGTAATGTTCTTATAACCCAGCATGACCAGGGCGGCAATGGCCTCGGTTACGCTGGCAAACCCGCCGGGGTGTCCCGATTCTTTGCTGGCGGTCACTTGCAGGGTGAGGTAGCGCAGCGCGTCGGCAGCCAGCATCGTCTGATAAACAGCCGCAGGGTCGCTAGGAGATGCGATCGCACCTTTTCCCTCAGCAATGGCCGGGGTCTGCCCATACGTCTCAAACTCCGGCAGTGTGTCGCCAAAGTGCTGAATGCCATCGCAGAAAGCGGGAATTGCGGATTTGGTGGTTACAGCGGTCATGCTTGAAATACCTAACGAGCGCCAGCAAAGGATACGAAAAGAGTATTACTTATCGGCACCACAGGGGGGATGGGTTGGCTGTCAACAATCAGCACTTAGGCTTGAAACTGCCGAATAATCCAGTGTTTCGACCTTTTCAGCCCCTTTGGCAATCCCTGGCCCTGTTATAAAACGATCAAATTTACTCTCTTACAACCACCATAGCAGCAAACATGACTTGGATAAATACTAAACACCTCTAGCATTGATTCAATTCAATTTATCAATTCAATAACTAGCCAACAAAGGCTTTTTGATATCTCTAAAAATAAGTCCTAGCTTGAGAAACCAAATTCTCAAACCAGGACTCAATAACCTGCTAACTGTATTCTGGATAACCCTTTAGGCCCGCAGCTTGCTCGCCACCTCGGCGACTCGCTTGCCCAGGGCACGTGCGATCGCAAGGTCCTCAGGCGTAGGCTGCAGCTCTCCCTGTCCCCCGGCAGTCGTTGAAGGGCCATAGGGCGTCCCCCCCCGGCCTTCGGTGTGAATCATGCCTTCTACTGAGTAAGGTACGCCCATGACAATCATCCCCAGGTGCAGCAGCGGATGCATCATCGTGATCAGCGTCGTTTCCTGCCCGCCATGGGTACTGGCCGTCGAGGTAAAGACTCCGCCGGGCTTGCCTTCCATCTCCCCGTTGAGCCACAGGCCCGACATTGTATCAAACAGCTGCTTCAGCTGCGCTGCCATGTTGCCAAAGCGAGTCGGCGACCCGAAGATGGCCCCATCAGCCGCCCTCAAATCATCTAGCGAACACACCGGAATCTGCTGCTGCTCCTGCCACAGCTGCTCCACCGCCGGATTGCCCTGAATTGCCTTCTGCTTAACAATGTCAAACTCCTCCACCCGACGCAGCATCGTCTCCACACCCGGAACCCCCTTTGCGCCCTCTTCAACCGCGCGGGCTAGCTGCAAAGTGTGGCCGTACAAGGTGTAGTAAACAATTAGGATTTTTACAGAATTTTCAGCCATTTCAGCTCCGTTTTGCCGCTTTTTTCCTATTTAGGATAAAAGGCCGAAATCGCTTTGCCCCTCTTTCTGCGGGTAGAGGCTGGGGGGAGTGAGAGAGTGTAGGGC
>JACVRP010000099.1 GCA_014534385.1 Cyanobacteria bacterium Co-bin13 | reverse complement strand
GCGCTAGACGCCAACCAGCCGTTCTTTGTCGGCTTCGAGCAGTTTGTTCGGGGCCTGGCTGCAATTGGCGGAGATCTGGACTATACGCCGGTGGAAACCGGTGCGCTCAGCTTGGGCACCCTGTTTGACGAAACCTATTACCTGGGCCAAAACCTGGATGTCGCTGTCGCCGTTTTGGCAGGCAGCCTTGAAAGCGGCTTTGAGCACTTTGCCGAGTTCGGCCAGTTTGAAGGCCGCAACCCCAGCCGCTTCTTTGACAACGCCACCTACCAGAGCGAAAACCCGGATGTGGCTGCTGCCGTAGCAGCGGGTGCCTTTAGCAGCAGCTTCCAGCACTTTGCTCTGTTCGGCCACATCGAAGGGCGCAGCGGCAGCCCCCTCTTTAACCAGGCCAACTACCTGGCTGGCAACCCCGATGTCGCTGCCGCCGTACAGTCAGGTGTCCTGGCTAGCGGCTTTGAGCACTACGTCGAGTTCGGCATCCGTGAAGGCCGAGTCCCCGGCATTGCCCTGTACGACGAAGCCTTCTACCTGGGCCAGAACCCCGATGTCGCCGCCGCTGTGCAGGGGGGTGCCTTTACCGACGGCCTGGAGCACTTTATCTCCTTCGGCACCGGTGAAGGCCGCAACCCCAGCAGCCTATTCAGCGAAAGCGCTTACCTGGCCACTAACCCCGACGTGGCTGCCGCCGTCGAAGCGGGTGGATTGCCCTCCGGCTTCGCGCACTATGTGTCCTTCGGGCGTCCGGAGGGGCGTGCGATCGCATAGGTAGAAGATGACGCGGGGACACGGAGAGTAGAGGAGACAGAGGTACTTCTCTTCCCCCCCTCCCCGCGTCTCCCCCTCTCCCCCTCCCCTTGTCTTCCCTACCCCTGAATCACCCGCCGCTTCTTAGCCCCAAACCTGAGCGATCGCAGCTGCCGCTGTAAGTGGCTCAGGTTTGGGGCTTCATTGCCATAGCGCCAGCGAACGTCGGCGTGGGAAATTTCGTTGACGATTTGGGCGGGCTGGGCTTGGGCCTGCTGGTAGAGCCGCTGACCAAACTCTAGGGGGGTTTCGGTGGCGCGTTTGGTGAAGCCTTGGTGGGCTAGGCGGTCTAGCATCTGCTGGTAGAGGCGCTCCATAGCCGGAAGGCGGCTGAGTCGCCAGCGTCGCCAGCCGCTTTGCCAGCCCTGCCAGCCGAGCCAGCTGAGGAAGGCTAGTGCCGTAACCCCTGCAATGCCCAGGATAATAGCGGCCCAGTCTTGGCCGAAGAGGCGGGCAACCAAGACAAAGATCTGGGCTAGCAGCCCAGTCATCATCTGGATCAGGCCGTCTAGAAAGGCGACAACAGGGGAGGGGAGCCAGCCCGCAATCCAGTTCCAAAACTGACGCACCAGGCTAAAGGTTTCGGATGTCCGTAGGGAGGGCGGCAGCACCTCATGGCCGGGAATGGGGTCAAAGCCAAACCAGCCGTATTCTGGGAAATAGACCTCTGGCAGGGCGTAGGCATCGGTGTTGCGAACGATGTAAAAGCCGGTGAAGGGGTTAAATTCGCCCTGACCGAAGCCGACCACCAGACGGGTGGGAATGCCGAGCGATCGCAGCATGATCGTCAGCACGGTGGAAAAGTGGTCGGGGTAGCCGCCCTGGTATTCAAACAAAAAGGATTCAACCAGGTCTTCGTCCTGATTGAAGAAGGGCATTTCTGGATCAACCGTGTAGCGCTGCTTTAGCGTTTGAGCTAGGTAGAGCGAGATCTCGTAGGGATCTCCCAGCGGATTGGGGGCCGTAGCCAGCAGTTCCTCAGTGCGCTGCCGCACCCGCTCTCGAATGCCCTCGGGAACGTCTAGATAATACTTGCGGATGGGGTCGGGGTAATCGGTGCCAGCTTCACGCAGCTGCGTGCGATCGCGATAGGGCACCTGCGATACGACCGTATAGGTCATGCCCTTTTCCAGGCTGACCGGGGCGCGCAGACCGCCCTCAGGGTCAATTGCCACTTCCTGCGTCGGGAAGTAGAGTTCGCGGGCCTGGTGCAGGGTGGGAATCAGGTTGGGGAAGTCTTCCACCAGCGTGTAGGTCTGGATGACCTCCCGGCCACCCCCCTTCTGGCCCTGCCAGGGCAAAAACATTTGATAGGAAAAGCTGGAGCGCTTCAGCGTGATCACCGTCTCGTTGCGAGACATATCCCAGCCTTGGCCTGTGTAGCGGTCAAAGGCCAGCACCCGCCAGAAGCCGGGGGCTTGCGATCGCACCCGCATCACCACCTGAGGCGTCATGATGCCGCGCAGGTTTTGGTTCATCTGCTGGTTAAAGCCGTAGTAGGATGTCGTATCGACCACCCCCGGCCCAGTCAGCTTGCCCGTCTGCTGAATGGCTCCCGTCCCACCCTGTCCCGTCTGACCGCCGCCTTCTGTCCCCTGGGTGACATAGCCGGGGTTGATGATGTTCTGGCCGTTAAAGTTGCCCTGGTAATCAATCGTGGAGCTAACCGGGAAGTTGCGAATCTGGTAGCCCGGTAGCCGAGGCAGGCACAAAAAAATCACCATTCCCAGGGCCAGCGTCATCAGCAGCACTGCCCCTAGGCGGCGGGGGGCTAGCTGCAGCCCGACTTGGTCCCACGACTGCGCCAGCAGCCCCAGTCGGGAGCGGTAGTCCAGCACCAGCACCGGCAGCGATACCCCTAAGAAAATTAGCAGCAGTGGCCCAAAGACGAGGGTTTGGCTGATCGTAGCGGCCACCCCCAGCAAGATCAGGCCAATGATCATGGAATAGCCCAAATCTTTGCGGCGCGGCAGGTCAAAGCTGTGCAGCACCTGCAGCTGGATCAGCAGTTCGGCCAGCAAAATCCGGGTGTCTCCCGGTTCGTTGAGCAGGCGCGAAATCAGCCCCGCCAGCGCCATCAGCATACCGATGGCAATAAAAAACTTAATCGCAATATTGCGCTGTCTCCGTCTGTGCCAGCTGAAGTAGGCACCCAGGGCACTCAGGGGAATCGCCAGCAAAATCCACAGCGACGTTTGAGTAACGCCAGAAGCAGCAATGGAGACAGAGGCAATTCCCAGAGTGACCAGTAGCTGCACCAGCACCCTTAGGAGAATAGAGTTCTCAACTTGAGAAGGCTCAGTCTTAGACGCGCTCCGGGGTGAGGAGGCGTCTGAACGACTCAGATTTGCAGTCACATGCACTCAGGATAAGAAAGTTGCTCCTATCCTAGCCCACAGATTTCTAGGCCCACAGGTCTAGGCACTAGGGCTCCAAGCCCTCTGACCAGATGAGCGTAAACTGCAGCGGCGACTGAGACTCTAGCAGCCCCACCGTCACCGGGTAGCTCTGATTGGCTTGGGGTGCTTCTAGCACAGCAACCAGCTCACCGGGCTGGTCTCTCTCAGCCCGCACGTCTTCCAGGTGCAGGTAGCCCGCCTGCGGCAGCACGGCCCGAACCTGAATGCGGTCGGTTTCTTGAGCCTGGTAGGTCGCCGTCAGCGTCAGCGGGCCCATTGGGGTCAGCCACTGTCGCTGTACGGTCGGCTCTTGAGCTGACACGGTTAGCGTCAGGGATTGAAAAATCTCCTGGGCAGCCAGCATGGCCAGGGCAACCTGCTGCTGGGTATTGGCGCTCTCGTAGTCGAGGGTGACCGGTTCGGTGGTGCGACCTGACCGATAGGCTGGAGTCAACACCAGGCGAGCCATGTTTTCTAGGGTCTGGGGCTGCCCCGGAAACAAGACTTCTACGGCTTTAATCAGCCGCACCCCGGATTTTAGCGGCTGCTGGGCCAAATCCTGGCAATGCTCCAGCAGGGTGACCAGCACTTCGTCGGGCAACAGCGTGGGCAGCTTGAGCTGGCGCAGCTGCTCTATCCAAACAGGGGCCATTGGGGCCTCTCCCATCAGCCACTCTGGATAGTCTTGAATGCCCTGCTCCCAAGGGAAGCGGGGTGGACGGCGCTCAATTTCTAGGCGCAGTCGACGTTTAATAAGAGCTTGAAAACGGTCTTGCACAGCGGGTATCTCTCCCAAAGAAACAGGATGGGGTAAAGCACCTGGGTCTATTAGCCCAGGATCTAAGTCAGCTACGGCAAAGGCTTCTGATTCAAAGGGATCCCAGGAATCATCTGACGTGCTGGCCCGACCTTCCCTAGAGAAAACTTCTCCAGAGACGACGTCCCCAGAGAGAGTTGCCTCTGAGAGAGACACATTCAGGGGCGTACCTGACGAGGTCGAGTCGGCCGGCTTGGGATCGGTAAGGAGCCAAAGCAAAATATCCCTGATGATTTCTGTGTCTCTCTTCATCGCTTTTTCACATACATCCGGATGATTATAAATTACGAATTTCCCACGCCTGCTCCAGTAAGGCTGACCAATTCTTCTGAAACTGCGTTGGGGTTAGCCCTAGGGCTTTGGCAATCTCAGCGTCGGCCACGCCCTGCTGCTTGAGCATGAGTAGCTTAGCCTGTTTTTGGGTGAGAGAGTCCTGCAAAGACTGCCACTGCTGAGGCGTCAGACCCAGGTTGTGCTCCAGGTCGGCCTCTAGCCACTCGTGTACCAGCTCCCAGTGGTGGGACAGGGAAAAGCGAATTAGGTGGTACTTAAAGCGCTGCTGCAGGTAGTCCCGCTGGCGGGGCGAAAGACCCAGCATGGCCTCGATTTCGGGGGTAGGCAGGTCTAACAGGCGCAGCGTGAAATAGTCGGCGCAGTCTTCTTGGTCGCGCTCTTTGAGGTAGGCCAGCAGCTCTTCGACGATGCGATCGCGCAGCGAATCTTCGGGCAGTTCGTCGCTCTGGGCGATCATTTCCTCCCGCACCCGCTGCTGCGAGGTAATGGGCCGAGGATCGTCGCTGTCGCCTGCGCCGCCGTGGTCGGTGGCCTGCTCGATGTCGATCGCCACCTCAGGTGGCTGCTGCTTAGAAAAGGTCTGAGCCCGCAGAATAATTAGCTGCTGGCTGCGCCGCCCCGGCAGCGGAATTCGCCGCTTGGCGTAGCGCTCGGTAAACGCCATGTACTCCGCCAGCTCCAGCAGCGTTCGCGGCTGGTAGGTGGTCGCCATTTGGCTTTCTCGCCGAAAGGCATTGAGGGCCTCGACATAAAAGCCCTGGAGAAAGTCTTCGATCAGGTTGAGACGAGCCTGGTAGCTGGTCTGTACCTGGGGCGGTGTGATATAGCGGTAAATGATCGCACTGAGCGTACTGTGTAGCTCTACGCGGCCCTGGTGGGAGCCCAAGCTATAGTATTTTAGGCACTGTTTGAGCCGATGCTTGCCCAGGGTCATGGCCCAGGTGTCGGTCTCGCCCGAATCTTGAATCCGCTCGCTCTCGGTACAGATGCGTTGGACTTCGTAGTCAAGGCGCTTGGCGACGGCTTCGCAGGCAGATGCGGAGGCGTTGGTAGCGTCTCTCAGTTCACTGAATAGGGTGTTGTACAGTGCGTCCACGCTGGAGCGATAGGTTAACCCCGATGGATGTTGTTTAGCCAAACCTAGCACAAGGTAGTTGAGGAGGTTTTGAAATCCCTCCCTGGTTAGGTGAAATTTTGGTAGACGCTCCTTACTATAGTTAACCTTTTTACCTGCCAAAATGGCTAGGGGGCCTGACCAATTATCACTAGATTAAGGTTTAGACATACCTTGAAATGAAGCGACACAGAGGATTAAAGAATTTTTATGGATCTAGATACGCAAGTTCAATCACTGGTCGAGACAGCGCCTAGAGATGGGGTAACGGGGGATGCGGTGGTTGCGATCGCACCTACCCTCAAAGCGATCGCGGGTCAGCTTAAGTACGATCAGTACTACATTCTGCAGAATCTAGAGCAGGGCTGGGTAATGACGACCTTGAGCAGCCGCACCGAGCCCGATGCCCGCAAAAACATTGTCTATGCCTTCCCTTCACTCAAGGATGTGGCCGCCGGTCCCCACTCGATCAAAGATCCTCAGGTGATGGCGCTGCCGGTGCCCGTCATCCACATTATTTTTCAAATGCTAGCGCTCAAGCCCATCGACAGCATTATTTTTTTTGAAACCCCCGGCAACCTGAACCAGGGCGTGGAGGTGCGCCGCCAAGATGTGCAAAACCTGGTGCAGATCCAGCTGCAGCAGGCTCAAGATGCCACCCCCATTCCGCCGGATCTGGCCTGACCTGAGAAAAAGTCGGTTTTTAGGGCGCAAGTTTAGCCGCTCTGCCCACCCAGTCTCTTTAAGCTGTGGTAGGATGAAAAACCGCAAGGGCGATTAGCACAGTGGTAGCGCACTTCCTTCACACGGAAGGGGTCACTGGTTCGAATCCAGTATCGCCCATTTAGTCGAATTAAAGGTTTTGACTCCTCAAACCCTACGAAGCAAGTGCGCTTCAGTCGGGTTTTGTGCTCAATATGCCCTAATCGAATGGCATTCTCTAACTTAAGGGATGGCAGTGACGATGACTGTAAGTAGCTTTTAAGCCTTCTCAGTTCTCATTCTAAAAGCCACATCTCAACCACTTCCCAAAAGCACAGCCTTCACTGGATAAGATGGCTCTGCTGCTGGGTTAAACCCTTCTAGAAGCTGAGTATAAGCGTTTTAAATTGCGTTGCAAAGGTTATAACCTTTGCAAGTTCAAGATGCCTTTTGCTGCGTTGAGGAGAGGGGTTAGAAAGCAATCGGTGCTTGAAGAGGCTGGGTTCATTGGCTGCTTAGCCGCTTAGTTTTTAACCGTAACAGCCCAATGCAAACACTAATCCAAAGGAAGCCAACACTATAACCTGCTATTACATCTGTCGGCCAATGAACGCCTAGGTAGAGGCGACTAAAGCCAATGCTACCAATTAGCAAGGCAGCTACTCCGAAGATCAACCTTTTGTGCCCAGGAAAGCGTTGCGCCAGTAGGTAGGCGGAAAAACCATAAAGCACCATCGACCCCAAAGCGTGGCCGCTGGGAAAGCTGTAAGCATTTTCTGTAATCAGTTGGGGCCAGAGTCGGGGTCGGGGTTTGCCAAAAAATATCTTTAGCCCTGTGCTCAAAACTGCGCCACCGACACAAGTAAGGCCGAAGATAGCGGCAACTCGCCGCTGCCACTTCCACCAAAGCCAGATTAACCCAATGAAGGTTAGGGGAATTACTGTGCTAGGGTCGCCCAGGCGAGTCACAGCCAGCATTATCTGATCTAGCAAGGGATTGGCAAATTGGTGAATCCATAGCAGGATCGCTTCGTCAAAGATAAAAGCTTCTTGTTCTAGTACTTCATCGGCCAATTGGGCCAATCCGAGCAGAAGCAGCAAACAGACGCCTAGCCAAAGAAAGCCAACGGTTGCCACGAAGGACATCAACCGAGGATGCACCTCTCGCATCCATAGTCTGGCTAGCTGTTTTAGAGTTTGCTGCATGTTATTGCTACCAAGTCATTAAAGAAATGCAGGTAGTTGTCACTACACTGGCCCCTACTCTAGATCGATATAGAGGTGATATAGCGATAGCCACTGGAATTAAGACGGGGTGCAGGGGTGGAACCCCTGGCTGGGGGCAAAGCCCCCACACCCCCAAGAATTAGATGTCCTACGCAATGTGGCGACAGCTATATCACGGCTATTGACCTAAATAGCGTTGTACTCGCCTCTGACGTTGCGGGAAACCTGGTCGGTATTGATAGTGACCACGCCAGTCAAGTTGCTGACCTTCACAACTTCTGATGGAGGGGAGATGCTGTTTGATTGCTTAAACTGTGTGTAGAAACGTTAAGAAGAGGAGGTTTACTATGAACCGCCGGAACAAAATGCTTGGCTTAGCAATTGTTGGCGCTACGGTTCTAGGCGCATCTCCAGCGATGGCTCAAATCCTTGAAATTGGGGACCAGATTCAGTTGGATCTGGGGGAGGATCGTCAACCAGAGGTTCGCCCCAGCATCTCGATGGATGGAAACCAGCTAAATATTCAGCTGGAAGAGCAGCCTAGACCCGAAACCCGCTTTCGCATTAATGATGGTGGTGTAGAGATTCGCCAAGAACAGCCAGCCCCGAGAGAACGGCTTAATTTGACTGTTCCGATTGGAGAAGAGTAGCAACCTAGGGCTTGAGCAAAAGCGCTGAGAATTCGCTAGCTGACTGAAAGTAGCGAGCATTCTAATGAAGGGGCAGCCTTGTAAGAGGTTGTTTGAGAAGTGCCACAGCTTATTTGGATCCCCCTGTCCCTTGGAAAGGGGGGCAGGGGAATCTTTACCGAGCGAGTGTACCAAAGAGGACTTTTCAAACATCCTCTAAAGTTGCCCCTTTTGTTTTCAGTAATGCTTGTAGACAAAGACAAACTCCCCTCTCAAGGAATCTTGAGAGGGGTCTAATTCTAGGATGGAACTTAGCTTTCTACCCTAGGAGCGCTTTTTCTAATCAACACGCTGATATACTCGCCTGTTGCTCCTATGGGTTGGGGTTGAGTCCAGAAGATCTTTTCGGTGTATTTCAGAGCGGCGAGCAGGTCTTGCGTTGCCATGATAGCTCCATAGTCTCCGATTAGGATGTGCTTAAGCTTTTCCTGGTTGGAGAGAACCGGAATGGAGCGAAGTAATTCAGTTTTGCTCGTGATCATTTGTGTACCTTCTGTAAGGAAAACAGGGAGGTCACTAGTGGCCCCAAGAAGGTATGAAAATGGGCACTAGGCTAAAATGAGCCCAGCGCTTCCTCTCTACCCCGTTTAGATTGGGAGCGTTAGGGGGATTGGAAAGGGTCCAAGCTTTCCAGTCCTCCGTCTAGGCTCTCCCTGTACATAAAAAGGTATCAGAACGGCTCAGGGAGTTCAACCGTGTTCAGTGCGTTGCCCCTAGCTGGCGAGTGCTAGCTTCGTTTCAGCCCGCTTCAATTCGGCTGTTTTAGGTAGCCGCTGGCTTATGCTAGTAGGTTCGGCCACACGGTCAGGAACCAGCTCTACAGTCTGATTGACTAGCTGCCAACCACAGCTCTCCAAAACATCCTTTTCGCTATTGCTAAAGATGAGATCCAGGACAGGCAGCAGGGCGTCTGCAGTTTCTACCAGGGCACAGAAGGCCGAAAACTGTCGGCGATCAACTGGGTGAGCGCTTACTGTATGAGCCCCGTTGTTGTTGAGAACGATTACCGGATGCCCATTATTAGGCAAACAGAGCGAGAGTGTTTTAAAGGTGGGGCTGACGGTTAGCCCAAATCGCTTCTCGTTGACATAGTGGTGCATAACTTGCTTTAGCTCGCTGGCTCTTTAAGCGACCGTGTTCCTATGTGATAGATGCACCCCAAGATCAACTGTGGCTATTACTGCCCAGAGGGAGTAATGCAGCAGTTGAGCCCGCCGTTTTCCTTGGCTAATTAGCGTCGGATGGCGCTTGTTATTTCAGTTTTAAACGCTTTTGCGGGCTTTTCACTCAAACTTTCTGCTCATTGTGGGCAGCCTCGAGGCAGAGGTTAGAAACGTTTGAGGGGCTGAGCGAAGTCAATCGGTTTAGTCCAACTGGCGGCTGGGCTCAAGTGAACGGCTGCAAGGGGTTAGTGTGAGCGTGGCATAACCGTGACATAACCGAGGAGCCCCTACTGCGCTGCACTGTTCACGCAGCCCTAGCCATTGAAAGCGGCTCTATTAAGCGACCTACCAATTCTTATACCAGTTCTATCTGTCAGCGACCAGTTCCATCTGTCAGCGCTACAAATGCTGCACCGGGCACATACCCATGCGCCCCTACCAGCGGTTATCTGCAGCTCGACTTTGAGGAGTTGGTATTACAGCTATTTTCACTTGGGTTCGCCACCCATCCATCCATTCACTCATCCATCCACAAAAACCTGTGGCTTATTAGTCTGAAAATCGCTGCAAGTAGCCGGGTCAAACCAATTATTTCCAACCTTGCTCTTCCTTTGGTCAAGGTAGCAATCGAGCTGTCTCAGCCCAAAGGCATGGCAAACCCTCATACTTTAGCTCAGCTCGCTTTCCTTCTCTAGATAGTCAAAAGTTTCTTTTAGGACGAATAGGATAGGAGACATAAGAAAGCAGTTTATTACTGCTCTTTAAATGACCGACTAAATAGCGACATAAACCAACAGGAAGCTTCTGGC
>JACVRP010000478.1 GCA_014534385.1 Cyanobacteria bacterium Co-bin13 | reverse complement strand
CCTGATTCCTTCGCTGACTCCTGTCTTGGCCCTAATGCTGCTGACAGGCGGAGCTATTTTTCTCAGCCAAACAGCAGCCAGTGCCCAATCAGAGGCAACTTGGCTGGCCCAGGTCTATGACGTGCCGCCCCCCGTACCATCCGTTGGGGTTGGGGCACCGAGCTACCCGGCTCCCCCCGCTAGCGCCTATGCCAATGCCAATGGGCTGCCAGCAGGAGAGCAATACATTGTCTACATTCCTGGCGGCGACTCGTTGTTGCTCGATCAGGTGCGATTGATTGAGCCAGAGGCTTTTCCTACCAGCCATCAGGGGCAGTCGGTGATTCAGGTGGGCCGCTACAGCGTGTATCAAAATGCCCAACAGCAGGTCAGCACATTGGTGAGCCAGGGAATTGGGGCGCAGATTGGCCAGGTGAGCGCAATGGTGCCGACCTATGGGCAGCTGCCTACGCCGCCACCGAACACCTACATTAGCAGTGGGGAGCTGCCGCCCCTGCCTGTTGTAGCAGTACCCCAGGGATCTGTTCCCGCAGTGCCGACTGCTGCCGCCCCAAATGTTGAGTTCGGCCAGCCGCCTAGCGTCTACTCTAGCCCTACCGCTGGTAACGAGATGCCGCTACCGCCTTCTAGCCCTCCCACAGCTGCCGCTGCAGCGCCTTCCGCCACGCCAGGAGCCCCATTCTATGTGGTGATTCCGGCGGCGACTCAGGATCTACCGGCGATTAGCAGCCGTTTAGTTGAGCTGGGTACGCCTGCCGATCGGGTACAGCAGCGTCAGAGCCGTCTAGGTCCCAATGTGGCGGTCGGGCCTTTTAGCGACCGGGGATTGGCCGAGCGCTGGCGGGGCTATTTTCGCGAGGCGGGCTATGGCTCTAGCCGGGTTGTTTATGAACCGTAGGGCATGACGGGTGTTGCCGCAGCGGGAGGAGGGGAGCGTGGGCCTAGGGCCGGTCCAGACGGATCGCAGCCTGCCTCGCTGATTCATCGGGCCGTCGTCACAGCGGATCAGATGCGCCAGATCGAAGCGCGTATTTTCGCTGCGGGTATGCCGGTGGCGGCCCTAATGGAGAAGGTGGCGGGCCTGATTGCTGAAAGGATTAAGGCTCGCTTTCCCCAGTCGGCCTTTCCCCACATCGGCGTTCTAGTTGGGCCGGGGCACAATGGCGGGGATGCCCTGGTGGTAGCCCGCGAGCTGCACCTGAGCGGGTATGGGGTACAGATTTACGCTCCCTTTTCCCGGTTGAAGGAGCTGACCGAGCAGCACGCTCGCTATGCCGCCAGTTTGGATATCCCGTTTGTTCAAGACGTTGAGGTTCTGCAGGACTGCAGTGCCTTGATTGATGGGCTGTTTGGCTTTGGCCTGGAGCGAGCCCTTGAGGGAGATTTGGCCCAAACCGTTGAGACAATCAATTCGTGGCCACTGCCTAAGGTCAGTATTGATCTGCCTTCGGGGCTGCACACCGACACGGGCGCAGTCTTGGGCACTGCCCTTCGCGCTACGCATACCCTCTGCCTGGGCCTCTGGAAGCGGGCCTTTTTTCAGGACGAGGCGCTGCCTTACCTGGGCGAGGTGGATCTGATTGATTTCGGCATTCCGGCTGTCGATGTGGCGGCTGTTTTGGGACAGCCACCCAAAGTGCAGCGACTGACGCCGGAGGTTGCGATCGCACGCCTGCCCCTGCCCCGACCCCCCGCTACCCACAAGTACCGAGTAGGCCATCTGCTGCTGATCGCAGGTTCCCGGCAGTACGGAGGGGCAGCCCTTTTGGCAGGGCTGGGCGCGCGAGCCAGCGGTGTGGGCATGGTCACGCTAGCCGTTCCTGAAAGCCTGCGCGGCCCGTTTCACGCCCAGCTGCCAGAGGCGCTGATCTTGGGTTGCCCGGAGACAGAGACGGGTGCGATCGCACACCTCCCTGACGACGTGGACCTGGACAAGTTCAACGCTATTGCCTGTGGCCCTGGCCTTTCTCGGCAGGCCCAGACCGTGGTTGAGCAGGTGCTTGCCAGCAATGCCCCGCTGCTGCTAGATGCTGACGGCCTGAACCTGCTGGCCGAGCAGGGGGCCACTGCTACCCTTTCTAAGCGAACCGCTCCCACCCTGCTGACGCCCCATCCTGGCGAGTTCAAGCGGCTGTTTCCGACGATTGCCGAGCAGTCAATGGAGGCGGGGAACGCGGCTCTGGCTGCGGCTCAAGCATCGGGAGCTGTAATCATTCTCAAAGGGGGGCGATCGGCGATTGCTAGCCCCCAGGGGCAGCTCTGGTATCTTGCGGCCAGCACGCCCGCCTTGGCCCGAGGCGGCAGCGGCGACGTGTTGACCGGCCTAGCGGCAGGGCTGCTGGCCCAGTCTGCCCACGACCCTGCTCAGGCCATCGAGGGAACCTTAAATGCTGCCCTCAGTGCTGCCTGGTGGCATGCCGAGGCCGCCCGCGCCGCTGCCCAGGAGCGCAGCGTTTTAGGCGTCGATCCGCTGACGCTAACGCAGTTTCTCGACCCGACCCTGGCTCAGTGGGGCAAGCATTAACGCGCCCTGTTCTGGAATAATGAAGTGTTTGGCTGCAGTGCGGGTTCAGGCATGGCGATGATTTGGCTTCAGGTATCCACAAACCAATGGTTCGGCGGTCTGCCGGATGACCTGCGGCCAGGGCTGCAGGTGCTGCTGCTGTTTTTGGCGGTGCTGTGGGCTTTGGAAATCCTGGATCTGTTTCTGCGGGGGGCGCTAGATCGCTTTGGCATTCGGCCCCGACAAGTGAGCGGCCTGCCCGGCATTCTCCTGGCCCCGTTTCTCCACGGCGATCTGGGTCATCTAGCTGCCAATACCGGGCCGCTGGCGATTCTAGGGACACTGATTCTATTTGATGGGCTGAATACGTTGTTGACGGTTACAGCAGCCGCCTGGCTAGTTGGCGGCCTGGGCGTGTGGCTGCTGGGCCGCCCCCGAACCAACCATCTGGGAGCTAGCGGCTTAGTCTTTGGTTATCTGGGCTTTTTGCTGCTGCGGGGCTACTTTGTGCAGAGCCCAACTGCGATCGCAATCGCCGTACTGGTG
>JACVRP010000287.1 GCA_014534385.1 Cyanobacteria bacterium Co-bin13 | reverse complement strand
CCTGTGGCCCAGCCATTCAGCCCGATAGAGGGGACATCCTGCCGAAGTGTCTATGACTGTGGCGGGTGGATGATTTCGCAGCCTATAGTCGGGCTATCTCTTTCCCTAAAGTAAGCCAGGCCTTTAGGGTGAGCCACAAAGCGAGGGATCAATGCTCTACAGTGCAATCTTCCAATCCTCGCTTTGGCCAGAAAGCTGAGGACAAGGTCAATCGGTCACAGGCTATGCCTAGGCAGGCTTTCTGGCTCGCCTTGACCACATGAGATGTGGCCAAGGTGAGAATCGAGCTAGAAGCAGGAGAAGTGACAGCGAGTAGACCTCCTACAATCATTTACAATTCTGTAAGCCCTTTCGTTGCACTTTTTCATGCAGGGTACCGTTTCGTCGTTTCAACGCCCTTTTTCTTGGCAGAGCCTGCTAGCTGATGGGGTCTTACTGGGGCTGGTGAGTGGCCCGCTGGCGGCTCCCTTTTTGGCGGCATCGGGGCTGCCAGGGCTACCGCTGATTGCCGATATCATCTATGCGATGGGGCAGCGGGTGTGCCCCCAGCCGGAGTTGGGGTTAGCCTTGGCCGAACCGTATCAAATGGCTGTGTGTATGCGCTGTTATGGTACGGTGCTGGGCCTGGTTATTATGCGCTGGCTCTATCACAAGGACCAGGGGAGAAGCGCCTACTGGCTGGAGCAGTATGGCTTGAAGGGCTTTGTCGCGACCTTTGTGCTGTGCCTGTTTTACCCGCTAGAACTGGCGCTGCAGGGCTTCTCTGGTTGGGGGATGCACCACTCGCTGATGCTGCTGTTTGGGCTGGTTGCAGGCCTGGGCTTGGGCGCGTACCTGATGCCGTCTTTACATAGCCGGTTGAAAACCCGCTAAACGCTCAGAGATTAGAGAAACTTCCCAACTTAGAATGGGATGTCAGCCAGTTAGGCCAATGTTGTTCTAGTAATTTACCTGCTGCCCGTGAAGCTATCTGTTTTCCACACACCCGAAGAAGTGCCCAACGAAGGCTCGCCAGATTGCGCGATCGCAATCGACGTCTTGAGGGCAACTTCTACCATTGCAGCAGCCCTCTATGCCGGGGCCGAAGCCGTTCAGGTCTTTAGCGACGTTGATGAGCTGATCCGGGTTAGCGAACAGTGGCCAGCCGAGAAGCGCCTACGGGCCGGAGAACGAGGCGGTGGCAAGGTAGAGGGCTGCGACCTGGGCAACTCTCCACTCGACCACACAGCCGAACGATCTCAGGGCCGACGGCTGTTTATGAGCACGACCAACGGCACCCGCTGCCTGGAGCGAATTCGGGACGTGCCCACCGTGATTACCGGGGCTCTGACGACCCGCAACGCTGTCGTAAACTTTCTCCTTAAGCGGCAGCCAGAGACGGTCTGGATTGTGGGATCGGGTTGGGAGGGTAGCTATTCCCTGGAAGATACTATCTGTGCTGGAGCCATTATTCATGGCGTGATTGTGGCTACCGGACAGACCTTTAAAGACCTGGCGGGCAATGATGCTGCGATCGCATCTGTCAGCCTTTACCTGCAGTGGCAGGACGAACTGCTGGACCTGATGCACTACGCCAGCCACGGCCAGCGTCTGCTGCGGCTTGATAACCTGGCCGATTTGAAGTACTGCTCCCAGCTAGACACCCTCGACATCGTGCCCATTCAGCAGGAGCAGGGTGTATTACGGTTAGCCTAGCTAGCGGCTTCTCAGGGGTCCCTCAGCCTGTTTTTCCCAACTCACGGCATGATGAAAGGGAAGCATTGGAAACAAGCGAGTGGCCGTTGACTACGATTTAATTGTCATTGGTGGAGGTTCGGCGGGTCTAGTAGCCGCTAGCGCCGGAGCCCAGCTTAAGGCCAAAGTCGCTCTGATTGAGCGCGAGGGCAAGTTGGGTGGCGACTGCCTGCACTATGGCTGTGTGCCCAGCAAGTCCCTAATTCATGCGGCGCGAGTAGCTCACACGGTGCGGCAGGGCTATCGCTTTGGCGTGCACACAGCCCCCCCCCAGATCAACCTGAGCGAAGCCCTGGGCCACGTCCACCGCGTTATTGACAAGATTCAGATCCACGACTCCGTGGAGCGGTTTAAGTCCCTCGGGGTTGAGGTCATTTTTGGGGAAGGTCAGTTCATTGATGGCCGTACCTTTACCGTTAATGGCCGTATGCTCAAGGCCCGCGCCTTTATCATCGCCACGGGTTCGCGCCCCGCTACCCTGCCCATTCCCGGTCTTCAGGAAGCGGGCTATCTGACCAACCTCAACGTATTTCAGCTGCAGACACAGCCTGCCTCTCTAGCGGTGATTGGGGCCGGGCCGGTTGGCGTTGAGCTGGGCCAGTCCTTTGTCCGGCTGGGTACTGAGGTCACGTTGATCGCCAGCAGCGACATTTTGCCCAAGGAAGACTCCGAAGCTGCCCAAGTCGTTCAGCGCCAGATGGAGGCCGATGGCGTTCGTATTTTGACTGGACATCGGGCCGACAAAGTGGCCGTGATCGAGGGTAAAAAACACATCTGGGCAGGGAACCAGGAGATTGTAGTCGATGAAATCTTGCTGTCCGCCGGACAGGTGCCCAACGTTGAGACCCTAAACCTACAGGCAGCTGGCGTTGAGGTCGGCAAAAAAGGCATTCGCGTCAACGCTAAGCTCCAGACTACCAATCCCCGCATTTATGCCGCTGGTGACGTGATTGGCGGCTATCAGTTTACCCACGTAGCCGGATCAGAAGCCGCCGTTGCCCTGCAAAACGCTCTGGTGTTTCCCCTCAAAAAGATGAACTACCGGGTGATTCCCTGGGCCACGTTCACCGACCCTGAGCTGGCCCGTGTTGGTCTGACTGAGTCCGAGGCCCGTCAGCAGTACAGCGATATTCGAGTGCTCAAACAGGACTTTGCCGACGTTGATCGGGCTTTAGCCGAAGCGGCTGGCTACGGCTTTGCCAAGATCATCACCCGCAGCAGCGGCGAAATCTTAGGCGCTCACATCGTTGGCCCCGCCGCTGGAGAAATCATTCACGAAGTCGTGCTAGCCATGACCCAAAAGCTCAAGGTCGACGCCCTAAAGAATATGATCCACATTTACCCGACCTTGGCCGAGGTCAACAGCAAAGCCGCCCTACAGCTCACCAAGCAAAAATACGCTCAGAACACCAGGCTTCAGGGTTTGCTGCAGCGAGTTTTTTCAGTGTTGCGATCGCTAGCAGGCTAAGGCAGAGGACAGAAGGAGGAGACAGAGAGAGTTCAGGCTTCGAGTTTTCTGCCTCCTTAAGTTGTCTAACCTATCTCCCTAACTCCCCCACCTGCCCCGCGTCTCCGCGTCTCCCCTTCCCCGCGTCTTCTCTCCAGCATCTCCCCCGCGTCCTCCCAATTTCTACCCTCCTACCCAACTCAGCTATCCCCCCAGAGCGAGGGGAGACTCAGGGCCAGTCCGGTAGAACAGGAGGGTGATTCGATGAGCCTAGCACCGCCGCCTTGAGCTGCCGTGCCGGGAGCAAGGGGGAAACAGATGGTTACAGACTATCGACAGGCGGCGAACGTTGTCTCAGAGGAGCAGCAAACCTTTGGCGTCTTCAAAGATCGAGTCAGTCTGGAAACAGCCCTAGACCAACTAAGGCAGACTGGGTTTCCTCTACATCAGATTTCCATTCTGGTTAAAGAAAGCGATCCGCAAGGGCAGTCAAGCCCACTTGCCAATGGCGATAGCCGCAACTACGGCACCTTGACCAGTGGAGGTCATCCCCTAGAAGGGGCTATGTCAGCCTTAACCGGCTTGAATCGGATCACTTTGCCTGAGTTTGGTCTTGTTTTAGTCATAGGACCAGAGGCGGAGCCTTTAATACAGGCCGTTCAGAGTCAGGTTGTTCTAAGTGCTGCTGAAGTTTTGCAGCAGTTGGGACTACCAGAAGCAGCCGCTCAGCAGTACAGAACCCCTCTCATGATGGGTGCCTATCTCATAGTTTTGCGGGGTGCCCCCGAAGAAATGAGGCAGGCAGCCGCAGTCCTAAACCAGTACGGGCTGCAGCAGTAGGGACTTTGTAAGGTTTCCGTCGAGGGTGATTTACAGGGGCCAATTTAACACACTGGTTTTACACCTATTTGAAAAGTTTGGGAGGTTTAAGTGAAAATAACTCGATACCTACGGTCGGCCTTAGTGGCCCTCTTTCTGGTTCTAACGCTGGTAACAACTTCGGCCTGTAGTGCCGCACCCAAGGCGGACCAGTCAGCCCTATCGCCGAGCAGCGCCTATAGCCAGCTAGAGCGAGGCGACACCGCCGCTGGACAAAACTTTGGCAATTGGGTAGTGCAGACTGCCAACGGCTTGGTTCAAGACGCCTACGTGCGTGACAACGACAAACTGGGCGTGGTGATTTCTCCGCAGGTTCGTCCGAATGAGGTTCGTCCTCTGGCTCGCTCTCTGGTGCAGGGCTTTCACCACAACTTCCCCAATCGAGACGTGTCTGTACTGGTATATGCCCCAGATAAGCAGCTGATTCTCACCGCTAACTACGACCAGACCACGCGTCAGGTTGAGTATCAGTAACAGACATTCATTCGCTAATTTTTGCAAAAAGCAGATAGTTTAGGAGTTTTCCAATGCCGAGTAGCGACGAATATAAACGGCAAATTATGCGGGATCTGGCTGGCGGTAACGTCGAGTCTATTGACGAATCTGCCACTGATCCGTCTAAGGAATATGCCAATTTCGATGATTTTGCCAAGCGGTCCTCTCGCGATGAGCGCAAGAAGGCATTTGGTCGTGCCTTTCATCCCAACCAGATTCCGTCTAACCAGATGGAGCCAGATCTGCGGCAGGCTATTTCCCAGATCAAGCCCAATGAGCGCGATGATGTAGCTAAAGAGTTCCTCAAGCAGCTTGGTAAGCGAGGACTGAGCGAGCGTGACCTACAGTCTCAGCTGAGCCTTTCTAGCCATCATCACAATAAGATGAACGCCGACGACGTGTCGAAGCTAGCGGCTTTCACGTATCACAACCATCCCGACATCTTTCAAGATGTGTTAGCTGATCAGCCTGCCGTGCTCAAGTTTTTGAGTAACCCGCTGGTAGGCGCGGCATTAGGTGCGATCGCAGCCCGCTGGATGGGTCGCCGTTAACTTCGAGACTCTCGCTGAGATGATGATGAAAGGGCTTTGCAATGCAAAGCTCTTTTTTTCTTCTAT
>JACVRP010000218.1 GCA_014534385.1 Cyanobacteria bacterium Co-bin13 | reverse complement strand
GAGCCGTACCGGATTACTGTATTAACAGCAGCTTTGGGCTGAGCTTCCTGGACTCGGGCAGCGGCCAAGCCGTTTGGCCACTGCTTTTGAGGCCGTTTCCTGGAATAAAGTCTATAAGCCCTCTGTTGTCCATCATAGTTCCTGCACCTCTCAGACAGCGCCATGAAAGCTCGCTACGGCCTTCGAGACCCCCAAGCTGATGTCGAACTGATCCGGTCTACTCCTTTCTTTAAAGGGCTACCCGAAGACGCTGTTAAAAAGGCCACTAGTCAGGTGGTCACCCGCACTCATCCCGCCAACCAGGTGATCTTGCTGGAAAACGACTGGGGCAGCTCAGTTTATTTTATTTTGGATGGTTGGGTGAAGATTCGCACCTACAATCTGGATGGCAAAGAGGTCACCCTCAATATCTTAGGGAAGGGTGAATTGTTTGGCGAAATGGCTCCTCTAGATGAAGTGCCTCGCTCCACCGATGTCCTAACACTGGTGCCTACCGTCATTGGCAGCATGCCCGCCCACGACTTTGTTAACCTAATTCAAACTGAGCCTCTAGCCGGCATCCGTCTGGCCCAGCTAATGGCGCGACGGCTGCGGCAGGTCAACCGGAGGCTGCGGCTGCGGGAGTCTGACAGTATGTCTCGGGTGGCTGATATCATCTTGTTTCTGGCCGATGGCCAGGGCTACATGGGCCAGCAGGGCTATGAGATCCCCAACCTGCCCCACCGAGAACTGAGCAGCCTGAGTGGTCTGGCCCGCGAGACGGTTACCCGCGTACTCAGTAAACTAGAGAAGAAGGGGCTGATTGCTCGCGATCGCGATATTATGCGCATCCCCGATATCGATGCTCTGGAGCGCCTGTTAGTCTAGAGGTCATGAGCCATTTTCCAACCAATACACCGGAGCCAGGCGCATCGGAACAAACCCCTGGTGCCGCTACGCCTGCTGATTTTGGGCCAGCATCGACGGATCCCCAAGCCTTTGACGATCTAGAAACGTATCTGGACTATCAGCCTGCCGCCCCAACCGCTGCCTTAAACTCGCTGCACCAGGCTAAGGCAGGACCGCTGGTCATGGTCGAGACCGCCTTTTTGGCCAGCACTGCCTGCCTGATTTGGCTAGTCAACACCTACTTTCCACCCGGACCGATTCTCAGGATTCTATTTCCGCTGCCGATGGCGCTGGTCTACCTACGCTGGGGCGGGCGAGCAGCCTGGATGTCGGCGCTGGTGTCTGGGCTGCTGCTGGCGGTGCTGATGGGGCCTCCCCGCAGTCTCCTGTTTGTGATGCCCTATGGCGTTATGGGCGTCCAGCTGGGGTTTCTCTGGCTGCGGCGAGCCAACTGGTACGTTGCTATCGGACTGGGCAGCATCATTGGCACGCTGGGCTTTTTCTTTCGGATCTGGCTGACGTCGATCTTGCTGGGAGAGGACCTGTGGGTTTATCTCACCAGCCAGGTCACCCAGCTGCTTAGCTGGATTTTGGACCGCCTGATCAGCCTGGGAGTAGTGGGGCTGGGAGTAGTAGGCGAGCCCAACCTCACAGCTGTTCAAGCTCTGGCGATGGTGATGGTGGTCTTGAGCAACATTGTCTATCTCTTTACAGTTCACCTGGCGGGCTGGCTACTGCTAGAGCGTCTGGGTGCAGTCATGCCCGCACCCCCGGAGTGGGTGCAGAGCCTGCTGGAGGAATAGCACCTCCTGTATGACGGCCTTCATTCACAGCTATACTCGGCCCCAGCAGGCCGCTGCCTGGCTAAAGCAATATAAGGGAAAAAAACCGCTGCTAGCTCTGGTGTTGGGCTTCACCGAGACTGGCCTGATACCCGGTATTTCGGCGGCGGGGGCGACCCCAGCCGACCGCCGCTGCACCGCTCTGGCCGATGCCGAATTCCTGCTGCGGGGGCCGCAGGTCGATCCCCGCTTTCCCCTGCCGCCGCTGCAGGCTGGGGCTTCTCCGACGTTTATTTCGCGGGCTGTGGTCGCTGATCTAGGCCTGCCGGTCACTGTCTTTAATGCGGGGTTACCCCAGGCCCCCTCGGTTCCCTGCATTGACCTAGAGGGGCTACCGGCTCAGTGCTTGAGCAGCGGCAGGGCTCTACCGCCGACCACGGTCAAGCGCCTCTGGCAGCTTGGGTTAGCGTGGGGTGAGCAGCTGGCTGCTGCCAATGAGGGCTATCTGATGCTGGGAGAGTGCGTGGTGGGAGGCACAACGACAGCGCTGGCAGTGTTGCTGGGGCTGGGCATCGCCGCCGAAGGTCGGGTCAACAGCAGTCACCCCACCTGCAACCATGCCCAAAAGCGATCGCTTGTACAAACCGGGCTAGCGCGAGCGAAGCTGGCAGCCCAGGAGGTCGATCCCCTAGCCTGGGTAGCGGCAGTCGGCGATCCGATGCAGCCAGTCATAGCAGGAATGGCGCTGGCCGCCAGTCGAGCTACCGGCGTGCTGTTGGCGGGCGGCACCCAGATGCTAGCAGTCTATGCGCTGACTAGGGCTCTGGCCGACTACTACCAAATGGACTGGAACCCGCAGCAGGTGGTGGTGGGAACGACTCGCTGGGTCGCTGAGGATACAACGGGCGATACGATAGGGCTCGCACAGGCCACAGACGCCTGTCTGCTGGCGGCTCAGCTTGATTTTTCGGCCTCTCGCTTTTCTCAGCTGCGGGTGTATGAGCAGGGGTTTGTTAAAGAGGGGGTAGGGGCTGGGGGCTGTGCGATCGCAGCTCACCTCTATGGCGGCTGGGATCAGGCGCAAATGCTCCAATCAATTGAGGCTCTCCTGGCAGTCCAGATGCGGCTGGAGCAGAAGAGCCTACTGTAAAAGGTTGACATGGACGATTTAGGAAAGACTAAACAGAGTCACCTATTGAGTACGACAGGCCAGAAGCTGTTCTTCCAGCGCTGCAATCCGGTTTTAGGCAGCCCTCAGCTGTGCGGTAAGCAGCTGAATGTGCACCGCAGATGCTTGTTCTGGCTGAAGTATTCGGCGGTCTAAGTCCATATAGGTCGTATCCAGCAGGATATCCTTATGGTCAAAAACGGGGCCTTTGAGACTGTGGGCAGAGGATCTTCCTGAGCCTAAATAACGGCTCTTGGCCAGTGAATCACTGTCATCAAAGGAATGAGGCTTTGCACCGGCCAGAATCTCTGAAACCTGAGCATTGATCTGATCAATCATTTGATGCAGCGCGTCAACTTTGTCCGTCAAAATGACGACTTGTTCCTGAAGGGGATTCATATGACGCTCAAAAGCTAGTTCCCCTACATCGTAGTCGGGGGCTTTGGCAGTGACCCCTTATTCCTGAATCATTTAACCTTTGTTGACAAGGTTCTAGAAAAATTTCACCAGATAAAAAGCACGTCTATCAGCCAATCTAAAGAGCTATTAAGTCCTTTAGCAATCTGTTAAGTTTCCAAAATTCCTAAATCGATTTTTCCCGCTGAGTTTGTTTGTAGGGACCCAGTATAAATAACTAGCCAAGCTATTCCCTATCAACATTTATGCCTCTACAGGCCCCATTTTATTAGGGCAGCTTGGCTTCAATCCCTACACCAAGTCCGAACCCATTTACCTTGAGATTTGATTTGAAGGCTAAAGCTCACTCCCAGGCAAACCCCTAGGAAAAGCTCTAGCTATGGGCTTAAATTGATGATTTACAAGGCTTTTTAGACAATCTCTCAGTGCGATCGCTACTTCCGTTCCTATAGAAAAGAGAGTTAAATTTTGCGTTTGAAAGTTTGTCTTGGTGAGAGAAAATTCGAGCTGTCAGCATAGTCTAGGGCTGATGCCAATGCTCAAAAATTGGCCTACCCCTAGCAATATTGCTCAAGCTATGCTGCCCTGAAAGCAGACAACAACAGGCATAGTGGACGCAGGCAAAAAATATAGCTTCGGCCAGAAAGCTTAGCCCAAGATCAATCGAAAAAATGTATTGAGAAGTGGGGTTTGGGTTAGGCTTTCTGGCTTGCCTATGCCATGTAGAATGCGGCAACGGCTATAATTCCTGCTCAAAATTCTGCTGTCAAAAGTATGGGAGGCTTTCTAATCCTTTGGGGAAGGGCGATCCCGACGATCTAGGCGCTGATTTCAGCGTTACTGAACCTTCATAATCAGCTCTTGCGCCTGTATTGATGCCTGAAATCGTCCGACTAGCTACTCAAGGTTGCTTTCCCGCGAGAAAATAGGGAAGTGGTACAAGGGGTTGAAGGTTTATGAAACGCCGCAAGGTTTTAGCCGGGGCTGCTGCTTTGCCAATTGGGATGGCTTTGGCAGGCTGTGGTGGCCGGTTCAATTCAGCCGACAACCAAATTCAGTTGCTGGATCGATCAATTCCCCTGCGGCTGGTCAGAGCCTTTCAGCGGCAGAAGCCCCCGGATACTCAGGTTTCCTTTGAAACTCGAAAAACCTTTTTGGAGCTGTTTGAGCAGTTGAGGGCTTGGCAAGCAGCCCCCGCTGCGAATCGTACTGTCTTGAATCTGCCCTTGCCCGGAAACCGCACCGCATCGACTCAACAGGCCGAACTGCTAAGCCTGGGAGACTACTGGCTACGGCCCGCCATTCAGGAAAAATTGATCCAGCCGCTGCCGATCAACGCCCTGCAGGCCTGGACAGACCTGGCTCCAGCTTGGCAAGAACTAATGCGGCGCGATCGCAATGGCTTTCTGAGTCCCCAGGGCGAGGTGTGGGGCCTGCCCTACCGCTGGGGATACCTGCAGATAATCTATAACCGCCGGCATTTCGAGGCACTAGGCTGGCAGCCCCAGGGTTGGGCTGACCTGCTGCGGCCCGAACTGCGGGGCCGCATGGCCTTACCCGACCATCCCCGCATTGTCTTGGGACTGGCCCTGAAGCTCCTGGGAGCCTCAGCCAACGCGACCGATCCTCAGGCTGTTGCTGGGCTGGCTCAGCGGCTCACCGCCCTGCACCAGCAAACCCGATTCTACAGTTCTGATCACTATTTAGAGCCGCTGGTGCTGGAGGACATTTCCCTAGCCGTTGGCTGGTCTACTGACATTTTGCCGGTTGCCCAGGAGTACCGGCAGTTTGAGGCGCTGATGCCGGAGGAGGGCACGCTGCTTACGGCCGATCTCTGGGTAAAACCTGCCCCCTTGCCAGATACGGCCCCCTCTCAAGAACTCTCAGCTGTCACCCAAGCCTGGCTCCAGTACTGCCTCGATCCGCAGGCAGCCCTGGAACTGACGCTCTATAGCTTGGGAGCCTCACCGCTATTTTGGAATCAGGAGGCAGCGGCACTGCCCGAAGCCCTGAGAAATCGCCCCCTGTTGACCCTAACGCCAGAAACACAGCAGCGCAGCGAATTTTTGCTGCCCCTAGCTGAACCGGTGCAGAGGATCTACGACGACCTCTGGCTGCAGATGCGCTCAGCCCTCGTCTAAAGGTCCGGCCCCTAACTGGACCTGGGGCTCGACCCCGGTCAACAGGAGCTGGCTGCGGTGGATGTGGTGCAGCTGCAGCTGCACCTGGGCAACGTGCTCCAGCATATACACAACCTGCTCCGGTCGCAGCAGCGTGCCATCGTTGCGGCAGCTGCCAACATAGCGGACCACCTGCTGCCCAGCCTCAGGCTGGCTCTGCTGCGGTAGGTCAGCGAGAGCTTCGGGGGCCACCAGGGAGAGGTGGTGGATGCGATCGCACAGGTTGACCTGCTGCAGCTTGCCTGACTTGGTTTTGTGCTCCCACCAAATTTCGGGCAGGCCCTGCAGCGCTGCGATCCAGCCCGTCCAGTCAGCTGGGGTCACCGACTCCTCAGCTAGCCCCACCGTCAGGCAATATTCAGCTTTTTCAAGCACCTTAGTCGCAGAAGGCGACTCCAGCGGCACCGACTCAACCCCCAGTACCGGCACATCAGCCGGCAGTTGAGCCGCCAGCCGCCGACCAAACTCCTCAGGCTCAACCCACGCCTTCAGCTCAAAATCTATGACTTCACCGCTGCTGGTCGCCCCCAAAGGCAGCGCGTTGGCAGGCGATATTCGAGGCGTGGGGTGAAAGCCGCCGGTAAACGTGATCGGCAGCGCCGCCCGCCGAATCGCCCGATCCAGCAGCCGCACCAGATCCAGGTGGCCCAGGTAGGCCATCTCGCCTAGCTTGCCCAAGCGCACCCGCAGCCGCTGCACCCGCTCCTGGCTGGGCTGAAAATGTCCCTCAAAAGCAGGGATAGCCGGGGGCGGCACCACCACATTGTGGCCAAAGTCAGGCCCACAAACGCCGCAGTGGGAACAGCCCTCAAAGGAACAGTCAGGCACTGTCGCCGCCGCCAGCGCCCGGATCAGGTCCTCCTGCAGCCAGCGCTTATCGATACCGGTGTCGAGGTGATCCCAGGGGAGGGGGGAGTCGTAGGAGGGCTGGGGGGCAGGGGAGACGGGGGGCACGGGGTCAGGGGCAGATAGGGCGGTGGCTGGGTCTGCCCCTTCCTGGCTCCCGGCTTCTGACGTCTGGCTGTGGCGTTCTCCAAACAAATTCCACTCGCCCTGCTCTACCTGGCG
>JACVRP010000632.1 GCA_014534385.1 Cyanobacteria bacterium Co-bin13 | reverse complement strand
CGTATCCACTAGAGGGCATTGGGTTAGAGGCAGAATTTGCGGGTAGACCGTGGCCGCAGCGGTGACGGCCTGAGACCGCCGGCACCAAAACAGCCCTAGCGGGGCTGCGGTTCTCAGCGCAACGGTGTGCCAGCGGTAGAGACCCCGGCGCTGGGTGGGAATTTCGTATATCCAGTGGTGAGAACGCCCTGATGCGATCGCAGCAACAGCAGTTTCCTGCGGCGGGGCTAGGGTTGCTGGCAGGTTGTCCCAGACCTGGAGCAGGGCTTTAGCCTGTTGCGTGCTGTTGGTCAGGGTCAGATCTACCAGCAGGGCCTCTCCTGCCGATACGGGCCGGATAGGCTGGCGCTCGATCTCCAGGCCTGAGAGGTTGCGCGGCGGTAGGATGGCTGCGATCGCAAGCAGCCCCAGTAAAACTCCGCTCATGACATAGAGCCATCCGGCCAGGGTATTGGTGGCCGCAGCAAAAAAGAAAGCTGCCAGCCCCATCAAAACCCAGCCAACGTAGGCTGGAACCACCCAGTGGGTCTCAAGCCAATCTGCAATTTTGGCAGGAATAAACACTCAGGTCCCCCCGACACGATTAAGGCCATAATACCCAGCCCAGCTGGGATGACTGCTTAAAAACAATGGGCACCCCCAGGGATGCCCATTGCTTGTTTCACTCTGCGAGATTAGCGCTGCGAGACTTACCGCTTTGCTAGCTTCTTAGCGATCTTGCGAAGGCGAACCGACTCAGGGGTAACTTCGACCATTTCGTCGGGGCCAATGTACTCTAGTGCCCGCTCCAGGCTCATATCTACTGGGGTTTGGAGCTGCACCAGTTCATCGCCCGTAGCCGAGCGGTGGTTGGTGAGCTGCTTGGTTTTGCAGACATTGAGCTCTAGATCCTGAGGACGGTTGTGCTCGCCTACGACCATGCCCCGATAAACTTTGGTGCCAGGGGTGATGAAGAACACGCCCCGGTCCTCAGCATTCTTCATGGCGTAGAAGGTGGCAACGCCCTCCTCAAAGGAGATCAGCACACCATTACGGCGGGTCTCAACATCGCCAGACATGGGTCGGTAGTCGAGGAAGCTGTGGTTCATGATGCCCTCTCCCCGAGTTAGGCGCATAAACTCACCCCGAAAGCCGATCAGGCCCCGCGCCGGGATGACAAACTCTAGGGTGGCGCGACCGTCACCCAGCACTCGCATGTCCTGCATTTCGCCTCGGCGTTGGCCCAGGCGCTCCATGCAGCCGCCTACTCCGTCTTCGGGGACGTCTAGCACCAGCAGCTCATAGGGCTCACAGGGATGGCCGCTGACTTCCCGGTAGATTACCTGGGGCTGTGATACCTGAAACTCATAGCCCTCCCGGCGCATCGTTTCGATCAAAATGCCCAGGTGCAGTTCACCCCGGCCTGAAACCGCAAATTTGTCGGGGGAGTCGGTTTCTTCGACCCGCAGTGCTACGTTAGTCTCCAGTTCGCGCATCAGGCGATCGCGAATCTGGCGAGAGGTGACGAAGCTACCTTCTTGACCGGCAAAGGGGGAGTCGTTGACGGCAAAGGTCATTTGCAGGGTGGGCTCGTCTACCTT
>JACVRP010000651.1 GCA_014534385.1 Cyanobacteria bacterium Co-bin13 | reverse complement strand
TCAATGCTCAAATGGCCGTAGTCAGGCTGTACGAAGACAACCGCTTTGCGATCGCGGATCTGCCGCGCCGTCTGCGGGAAATTATCCTGCAAGAGCCCACGGGCAGCGAGTTGATTGGGGTCAACCGCTGGCTGCTGGAGATGGCCTACCCCGATAGCCTGGCCAGGATGACCCGAACCTATCGGGTGCGGCAGGCGGCGGCGGCGGCTGATCCTGAGCCAGACGACGACTCGCCTCGGTTCGACACCCTGACCGCTGCCGTTGCCCAGTGGCGGGTCGAGCGGCCCCGCCAGGCCGCTATCGAGATTGAGGATAGCGGTGTGTACGTCGAGCAGCTCAACCTGGAAGTTAAATCAGGCCAGAGCCTGCAAATTCGCGCCGCCAACCACAGGCGGCCCGTCCTGCGGCTGCTCAACTGGTACACCGCCATGCCTGATGCTGTCAGCGTGGTGCTCCACCCTGGCAGCCACCTCATGCTCGATGGCCTCATGGTTACTGGGCGCGGCATCCGGGTGAGTCAGGTGCCAGAGACTTCAGATCTGGAGTATGGGGAGGCCCCCACGGTGCATATCCAGCCCCCCGCCGCTCAGACTTCCGTGGGATCTGAGCCCACAGAACACGCCTACCTCTCTATTCGCCACTGCACCCTGGTGCCCGGTTGGGGCCTGGAGGCCAACTGCGACCCGCGCCGCCCCACTGAACCGAGTCTGGAGCTGACCAACTTTCACGGCAAGGTGATGTGCGATCGCACCATCCTCGGCTCGATTCAGCTCAACCATGATGAGGTTGAGACCGAGCCGGTGTCGATTGAGATCCGCGACAGTCTGCTCGATGCCACCAGTCCCCAGCTCGAAGCGATGGGTGCCCCCGGTTGCCCGGTGGCCCACGCCACTCTACGCATTCTTCGCAGCACCGTATTTGGGCAGGTGCAGGCCCACGCCATTGAGCTGGCCGAAAACAGCATTTTTGAAGGCAAGATTACCGTGGCGCGATCGCAAGTTGGCTGCATGCGTTTCTGCGCTTACCTGCGAGGATCTCGCACCCCACGTCGGTTCCGCTGTCAGCCTGATCTGGCCATTGCCGCCGTGGAGCAGGCCCTCATGGATCAAGGAGAGCCCCCCTCAGCAGAGGCGCTGGCCGACGCCCGACAGCAGGAAGAAGACCGGGTTCGTCCCCGCTTTACCAGTACCCGCTACGGCACCCCTGCCTATGGCCAGCTCTCTCTCCACTGCCCGATTGAGATTACGCGGGGCGCTGATGACGAGTCTGAAATGGGCGTGTTTCACCACCTGTTTCAGCCCCAGCGCGCCGCCAATCTAGAAGCCCGCCTGAACGAATTTACCCCCAGCGGCATGACCGCCGCCATCCTCTACGCTAACTAGGAGCCATCACCATGCAAGGAGAACTTCGAGGCGACATTACCCGCGACACCTACAGCCCCCAAAAGCAGTTTCTGCGGGTGCTGATGCAGCAGGGGCGGGTGCAGATCGATGCCGACTTTAACGAGCAGGTTTCCATTCTGCTGCACTACCTTCAGACCCTGGCCACCGACCTGATTGGCCCCTACGGCGTGCCTGCAGCGGCTCCTGGCTTTGAGATTGGAATTGATTTGAACGGTACTAATCTCAGAGACTTGACTATTAGTAAAGGCCGTTACTACCTGGAGGGATTGCTCTGCAAAAATGACACAAACACCCGTTTTGAGAAGCAGCCCTATTTCTCCCAGCCCGAAAATTACGACTACCCCGATTTTCCTTTCCTGGTCTACCTCGATGTCTGGGAGCGCCACGTAGACCACACCCAGGACGGCGACTCCCACGGTGCCAGCATTCGCGAGGTGGCTCTGGGCGGCCCCGACACCGCCGCCCGCTCCCAGGTGATCTGGCAGGTCAGGCATACTCCCCGGATCATCAACGATTCTGATACCGATCTGCGGCGAGTACTCGATCCTAACGCCGCAATCGGAGAAGATGAGCCCGATGAAGGGGAGCTTTTTGCTCTGATCAAGCAAGCGGCAGAGCGCCTCAAAGCCGAGCCAGATGTGCTCAAACGACTCTTAGGCCGCGCTGATGAGCAGGCACCCACGCTCAAGGCCAGAGCCGCTAAAAACAGCACGACCACTCCCCACGACCCCTGCACCGTTGCCCCCGACGCTCGCTACCGAGGGGCCGAAAACCAGCTCTACCGGGTAGAAGTCCACACAGGCGGGGATGAGCCCACCTTCAAGTGGTCGCGGGAAAATAGCGCCGTCGTCTTTCCCATTGCCTCAGCCCCAGGGCAGGTGGTGGCTCTAGAGCACCTGGGCTACGACAGCCGCTTTAGCCTTAAGGAGGGTGATTGGGTGGAAGTGATTGACGATGCCTACATCTATCGCAATGAGCCTAAACCGTTGCTCCAGGTGAAGAAAATTGACCTGATTACCCTGCAGGTGACGTTGAGTGCACCGCCAGAGGGGGCAACGGGGCGCGATCGCAAACTTCACCCCGCCCTGCGCCGCTGGGATCACAAAGCGAGCAACCCCAGTCTAGGCGGCAGCGCCCTTGCTGCCGATGGCGCCCTGCCGATTCAGCTTGCCGAAGCCAGAGATGACCGCTGGCAAACTCTGGAAAACGGTGTGCAGGTTCAGTTTCAGCCGGGCACTTACCGCCCCGGCGACTACTGGCTAGTCCCTGCCCGCACCGCCACTGGAAATGTGGAGTGGCCCCAGGAGCAGATGCCGGGGGCTAAACCCACGCCCCAGGCGCTGCCGCCCCACGGCGTAAAGCACTACTACGCGCCCCTGGCCCTGATTGCTGAGGATGACCAGGGTAAAATCCAAGCCGTAGACTGCCGCCACCTGTTTGCGCCGCTGCCCCCCGCTGCCCCCGTTGCGCCACCCGAAGCTTAATGCCGTCAGACAAAGCAATCAAAGGTAAGCTGGGCCTATGATTGTCTCCCCCTATTCAAAATTCTCAGCGGGAGCCTCAGCAGTTGCGATCGCAACCCTCATGCTGCTGAGTAGCCCTGCCAGTGCCCAGGGTGCAGCTTGCCCGCTCTCTCTGTCGGAGTCTGCCGTCGATCTAGAAAGCGCGTCCGCCTCTGCAGACCTGGCAGCCTGCGGCGTTGAAACAGTACCCATTCTGCTGACAGCGTTAGAGCACCCAGACTGGCAGCAGCGAGCAGCGGCGGCCTACCTTCTGGGCCAGCTTGGAGCAGAAGCCGAACTGGCTGTCCCCGCACTCGCGAGCGTTCTTGCAGATGATCACCCTGCAGTACGGTTCACTGCTACCAGAGCGCTGGGGCAGATTGGTTCGGTAGAGGCAGTAAACGCCTTACCCAAGGCCCTGGAAGACGAAGATGAAAGCGTTCGCGCCAATGGAATTCTGGCGTTGTTTCAGCTAGGGGCCGATGCTCATTCTGAGTTCCCCCAACTGTTTGATGTACTTGCTGAGCGGGGCCTCTCTGAGAGCGCTTACCCTAGTTGGGCTTCTTCATCGGCTGAATTGCAGGTCGCTGGGCTGACAGCGATTTTAGAAGACGGTAACTGGTCTATTCGCAGCTACGCAGTTGACGCGTTAGCTGAGATGGGGAGAGACCAGCCCGATACGCTGCCGCTCATGTCTTCAAGCGCTCATCCCAGCGGCTTGACCCGTGGCTTGGGCGATACTGTGGTTCGCCACATTGGCTCGGAATCCCTAATAGAGGCACTCCAGTCGCCCAGCGCGGGCACCCGCAGAGCCGCAGCCCAAATGCTGGGGAAACTTCGCTCAGCCGCCGCAGTCCCCCACCTGCTGGCACTTCTAAAGGATGCTGATGAGTTCACTCGTGTGGCCAGTATCGAAGCACTAGGGCAGATTGGCTCTGCGGCTGCCGTACCCGCTTTGATCGAACAGATGCAGGCTGACTCTGGCGATGTCCGCCGAGAGGCTGCGATCGCACTAGGCCGCATCCATGACGGCGCACCCAGGCCAGAAGTCGTAGCTGTACTCACCGCAGCACTCCCGAGCGACATCGGCGATAGTGCCGCCGAAGCACTGGGGCATCTCGGCGCAGAAACTGCCGTTCCGGCTCTAGTCACGACGATGCAGGAAGGTACTGTTGCCGGTTGCCCTGCCGCCGCTATGGCCCTAGGCCGAATCGGTTCTCCAGTCGCTGTGGCGGCCGTAATCGAGGCGCTGCAGCAGCAAGACTGGTGGCTACGCAGTTGTGCCTTGAAAGCATTCGGTCAAATTCCTTCAGAGGCATCCTCTGAAGCGCTCGTCCAGGCTCGACGGCAGGTGGTACCGCTGCTAGTGGAGGCATTGCTGCGGACCTGGCT
>JACVRP010000543.1 GCA_014534385.1 Cyanobacteria bacterium Co-bin13 | reverse complement strand
AGGCTGCCAAACTCAGTAATCCTTATCGAGGCCGATTAGGGGAATGGGATAGCGCCAGGGGAGGGGTTGCGCTGGCGCACCCTCTTTAGAGCGAGTAAGCGGCTGAGGGTGCGATCGCAATCCCTCCCCCCCCAAACAGCCAAAGCCCTACGCTTCAGAGGTTGGGAAAGGTTCCGTTTCCTCTGCAATAGGATCATTATCCCTATTGAGTAAGGGCTGTTGATCAGTGGCCGCGCTGGCGACGAGTTCCCTTTGGGCCTCAACTACAGCGTCTTCTGAGGCTTGCGCGTCTGAAGTTTGCGGTAGAGAAGTTGGCTCTGTCGGCTTTGGATTCATTTCAGGCATCGGTTCCCCCGGAGCTACTATCGGTAGCTTAGGCAGCTATGCCCTGGCATTCCACTGTCGATCGATTGAGATGAGCTGGAGCCCGTCGTGGTGGCTTAGAAGTTCATCTGGCTAAAGTAGCTCCGAATGGTGGGGCTTGAGCGGCAGCTCAACCTGAAAGGTAGACCCTTTGCTGACAGTGCTCGCTACCCGGATCTGGCCGCCGTGGGCCTGCACAATTTGCTGAGCAATCGCTAGCCCCAGGCCAAATCCGCCGCTTTCGCTGGCCCGCTGAGCGTCAACCCGGTAAAAGCGATCAAAAATATGGGGTAAATCTGCTTCAGGAATGCCAATGCCCGTATCAATTACCTGAATGATGGCCCAGCTGACCTGGGCACTTAGGCGCAGGTGAATGATGCCATAGGCAGGCGTGTATTTACAGGCATTGGCCAACAAATTTTCTAATGCCTGCAACAGCAGGTCTGGGTCTGCCTGCACCTCAAGCGGAAATTTAGAGAGTTCGTAGGTCAGGGTAAGGTCTTGCTCGGCAGCGACCTTAGTAAACTGGGCCGCCAGATTTTTGAGCAGAGTGTTGAGATCGATCAGCTTAAGCGAGTCTGGTGCCAGCTGCCCCTGATGACGCGCCAGCAGCAGGAGGTTGTTGACCAGGGAACTCATAGACTTAGCGCTGTCTACGATATTCTGCAGTGGCTGCCACGACGGCTCATCTTCTGCTGCGACCAGCAGGCCAACTTGTGCATTGGTAAGAATGGCGGAGAGGGGCGATCGCAACTCATGGGAGGCGTCGGCTGTAAACCGCTGCAGCTGTTGATAGGCTTGCCGAATCGGCTGCATCGCAGCACCGCCCAGTAACCACCCAGTCAGGCCAATAAATCCCAACGCCACCGGCACTGCCAACGTCAGGACCAGGCGAAACTGGAAAAAGCCATCTTGCACCTCCGTTAGAGGCGCGGCAATTTGGAGATAGCCGAGAATCTCATTTCTGCCTTCAACTGGCAGGGTCGCCTCGCGCAGCCAGAGCTCTTCTGCCGTCAGCGGGTTGGCTAATTGAACCGTGAGGAAACCTGGCCCCACCGACAGTTGCTCCGGCGGCGGCGCGCCAAAGAACCGCGTCACCTGCCCCTGGGCGTTGTACCAGCGAACGTAGGCCAGCTCTTTATCCAGAGGATGGGAGCCGCTCCCCAGCAGCGGCATGTGGCTCAGGTCTACCTTGCCGGGGTTTTGGCGCAGGTCGTACTGCACGCCGGCCGCCATTACGCTGGCCTTGTCGTACAGCAATCGGTCCAGGGCCTTGAGCTTGTCTTTTACCTCAACGTAATAGACAATCCCGGCAAAAACGACCAGAATACTGCCCATGGAGAGGGTAAACCAGCGGGCCAGGTTGCGACGACTGTGGTTAAACACGGGCCAACTTAAGCCTTAGGAGATCTCTGGAGGGCTGAGCCGATACCCCATACTGTAAATGGTTTCGATCCAGTCGGCAGCTCCAATGGCCTGCAGGCGGCGGCGGAGCTTGCGCACAAGCACCGTCATGGCGTTGCTTTCGGGTTCTGCACCCCACTCCCAAACCGCCTGCTCGATCTGGTTGCGCGTCAGCACCTGCCGAGGGTGACGCATGAAGTACTCTAGCAGCTGAAACTCCCGGCCAGAGAGAGAAACCGCAGCGCCCTGACGCTCCACAATAAGCGTATCGAGGTGCAGCTGCAGATCCTCTAGGCAAAGCATATCGCCCTGCCAAAGAGGGGAGCGCCGCCGCAGCGCCCTCACCCGCGCCATAAATTCTGGAATGTCAATGGGCTTGACCAGGTAGTCGTCGGCCCCAGCATCGAGCCCCGACACTTTATCAACAGAGGTGTCTTTGGCCGTAATCATGAGGATAGGCGCAGATTTTCCCGATGCCCGATACTGGCTGCACAGGTTTAGCCCGCTCAGCCTCGGCAGCATCCAGTCTAAAATCAGCAGGTCGTAGTCTTTATCTATCAGCAGCTTCTGGGCGGTTTCCCCATCTCTCACGCCGTCTACACCGTGCCCTGCCTGTGTCAGCACTGTTTTTAGGGGCATCAGCTGTTTAGGATCGTCCTCGACAAGCAAGATTCTCATACCACGCGATTACTCGAAACGCTACTACCGAATGAAGGCTGAACCAAGATTGTTGGAGGGTGCTTCTACTATGAGTACAGGTATTGTGAGTACAGGCT
>JACVRP010000228.1 GCA_014534385.1 Cyanobacteria bacterium Co-bin13 | reverse complement strand
GGGTACGCAGGTACTGGGTCTCTAGTGCTTTGACCTCATCCCAGCTGCGCTCTAGCAAGGCAGCCGTGAGAAACTGCACCGCCTGTAGATTCTCGCCAAGGCGGGTCGGGTCGGCAGACAGGGGCTGGCCCAGCAGCTGGCTGGGCGCGGGGACGGGATCTTGATAGGCTAGCAAGACACGCTTGCCCTCAGCTGCGTGGCGCTTAGCGGATGCGATCGCAGTTTCCTCCGGTCTCGACACCAGCACGGCCATGAGCCGGTTGGGATCGTTGATGGCGGCTTTGCCTTCTTCCAAAATAGAGCGCACTTCGCCGGTGGGCCGATCCAGAACGTTGCCGGACCAGTCTACTGCCAGCACTGCCGCCGCCACCGGGGGAATAAACGGGCCTAGGGTGCGGCCCAGGTCAGACTGCTGAAAGACATCGCGGAACCGACGCACATACCAGTCCAGCACCTCCGGCATCCCCAGCATTCGCAGCGTGGTCAGATCTCCATTGCCGCTGTAGACAATAGCGTCATACTGACCGCTAGCATCAAACTGGCGTAGGCTGTTGAGCGCGATGGCGCTGTCCATGCCAGGCAAAACGCCCAGTTCCTGACCGTAAACCGACTTCAGCAGCGGGGTACGCAGGTACTGGGTCTCTAGTGCTTTGACCTCATCCCAGCTGCGCTCTAGCAAGGCAGCCGTGAGAAACTGCACCGCCTGTAGATTCTCGCCTAGGCTGGTCGGGTCGGCAGAAAGGGGCTGGCCCAGCAGCAGGCTGGGCGCGGGGCCGGGATCTTGAAAGGCTAGCAAGACACGCTTGCCCTCAGCAGCGAGGCGCTTAGCGGATGCGATCGCAGCGATCGTCCGATCAGCCCCCTCGCTGCCCAAAAAAGTCAGAATTAAGGCCATGACGGCTCACAAACAACTTTGAGACTGCATCTCTTAAGACTGCAACGGACTGAGCTCATCTTCAAAGAACCAAGTGGCATATTTGTTGTCAAATTCCACGACAACGCCAACGCCACTGCCGTCTACCATCTTAAACTGACGAATCACGCCACTCTTACCGAGGCAGCCAGCAACATTGACCGAAACGCGATCGCGCAGACGAGAAACTTTGACCTTTTGTCCAATCTCTAGACCCATTCCGCTTAGGGCTCCCATCAGCAATAGAAATCAATAAAACCAATCCACAGTTTATCAGCCTCTTGCCCCCAGTTGGTCTATTCTGAAACCGGAAGCTCTGGGCTATTCTCAGCTCCAGACCCTGAGGGAGAGCCCGTTTTGGGCAAACCCCAAGGCTGCTTCGCTCTGCCCGCTCATCTCCGCCCTCAAACCCTGCCCTGAATCCCTATGCTGGCCAAGAGAATTTTGCCCTGCCTCGATGTCAAAGCCGGACGCGTCGTCAAAGGCATTAACTTCGTCGATCTCAAAGATGCTGGCGATCCAGTCGAACTGGCCCAGGTTTACAACCAGGCAGGGGCAGATGAGCTGGTTTTTTTAGACATCACAGCCACCCACGAAGACCGTGACATCATCTTTGATGTGGTTTATCAAACGGCCGAGCAGGTCTTTATCCCCCTGACCGTGGGCGGAGGGATTCAATCCTTAGAGACAATTAAAAAATTGTTACGGGCAGGAGCCGATAAAGTCAGCATCAACTCCGCTGCCGTTCGTAACCCAGACTTGATTGATCAGGCCAGCGATCGCTTCGGCAGCCAGTGTATTGTGGTTGCGATCGACGCCCGTCGCCGCCTTGATCCGACTAACCCTGGCTGGGACGTGTACGTTCGAGGTGGGCGAGAAAATACCGGCCTAGATGCAGTGCAGTGGGCCCAGGAGGTCGTGCGGCGAGGAGCTGGAGAGCTGCTGGTCACCAGTATGGATGCCGACGGCACTCAGGCTGGGTATGACCTCAACCTGACCCGCTCCATTGCTGAACAAGTCTCTGTGCCTATCGTGGCCTCAGGCGGAGCCGGCAACTGTGAACACATTTATGAGGCGATTACTGAGGGGCGGGCAGAGGCAGCACTACTGGCCTCCCTGCTGCACTACGGGCAGCTGTCGGTGGCTGAAATTAAGGCTTACCTGAAGGATCGCAACATCCCTATGCGCACAGCAGATGCCAAAGAGTTCAGCCAGTAAAGCTGAAATAGTTCAGGATGTGGATGCTGCTTTTATTAAGGGCTGTTACAATACGTAAAAAGCCATTCATTAAAAGTTACGGTCTTTCCCTGCTATATGATGCTCCTCATCCTTGCAATTGTCATTGCTCTGGTGGCTTGGGCGCTGCGCCTAATGGAGCAGGCCATTGAAGGCCAGGAATTTTCCCTGATGCTAGCGGGGTTTCTGGTTGCCTCCTCGGCAGCAGCCATGATGGGTGTTTACTTCTTGATGGGTAACTACCTGGTCTACATCAATCAAATGCCTCGGGTGGAGCAGACTGCTGTGCCAACAGACACTGCGTTGGCCGATTGGTCTGAAGATGTTCCTGGCTGGCTGGTTCAGGCAGAGTACACGACTTCAGGGCGATTGGAATAGCGCTCAGAGCCTAAAAACCTACGATATTTAAAGCGATCTAAATGAGAAAGCAGGGATGGGCAAACGCCCATCCCTGCTTTCTCATTTAAGACCTTCGATTAAATTCGCAATCCTGGCCAGTTCAGTTTTTAAGGACTAATAGCGGACCAGGTGGCTGGACCCACAACGCCATCTGGCTCAAGGTTGTAATGGCGCTGGGCCTGCTTAACTGCAGTTTCAGTCTGAGTGCCAAAGACACCGTCTACCGTACCTCGATAGAAACCCAGAGCCCTCAATCTCTCCTGCAGGCGAGTGACCGCCGGACCAGACATGCCGGGTCGTAGTACGGGCCGCTCAGAAGTGGCCGCAGCGGGATTAGCCGGTCGAGGTGCACTTGGGGTTGCTGCAGGCGTACTGCTGGGGGCTGCCCCATTCGTGCTGGGGGCAGGGCTGGCAGGGGCTGGGGCAGCCGTTGTTGCTGGGCTGGCTGGAGTTGTCGCTGCTGTAGGCGGATTAGCTTCACCAGGCGGCGTGGGAAATAGCTGGCTCCAGGTAGCAGAGCCAACAACCCCGTCTGGCGCTAGTCCGGTGGCTGACTGAAACTGTTTGACGGCCTCCTGGGTAGATTCCTGAAACTGACCAGTGACTGTATCGGGGTAGAATCCCAAGAGCCTGAGCATGGCCTGCAGTTCATGGACGGCCTCTCCCTGGCTCCCCAGCCGTAGGGTAGGACGAGCAATGCGCTCTGGAGAGACTGGTGGCGAGGCTGGGGCAGTGGATTGGGCGATTTGGTTGGCCTCTGTGGCGGCCAGCGCTTCTGCGGAGCCCGGTTCTAAAATACCGGCTGTCATGCTCAAGACAAGCGTTCCCGTCAAAACAAGGCCGCTTTGGAGATGGCGTAGGGAGAAAAATCTTAAGCCTGCCCGAGGCTGGTGCATATTCATGGTCTGAAGTTGGGGGTTTTGAAGTTGAGGTTTTGCGGTTGGGTTTTTGAAATCTGCTGCCCACATAGAGCACTGATCGGGTGGGGCTGTTAAAGGGGGCGCTATCGGATGAATTATAGAACTATAGAACTTGTCGGTCTGGGAGTTCATCCTTTTTAGTTGACTCTCCTGCTATACCTAAGGTGCTGCGGCCAATCTTGCAGGCCTTGCAAGACTGAATTTTCAGTACAGTTATCGGCTAGAGAAGTGCCGTGAATTTATCCTGGCAACTGCGTTTCCGCGCTATCTTAACAGGCCTGGTGCTGGCCGATATGATCGGGGTTTTGAGTCAGTCCGGCGGGGCTCCAGTGGAACAGCCTTTAGAGCAGGTCGCGGCCTCCCCCTTGCCGGGTTGGAAGCCTCTGCTGATTCAAATCGGTGCGGCCATCAACCGGGAAGTGTCGCCCGACTGGGCATCGCTGTCGCCTCAAATTCAATTGGTGGCAGAACATCCTATCTTCTTGAGCCTAAGTGCTTTGCCGCTGCTGCTGCTGAATTTAGAGGGGCCGGGCCGGGGCGAGAGCGCCATAGCCGCCTGGGGAGAACAGCAGGGGCTGCCGCCACAGACCCAAGCGATGCTGCTGCAGTTTTTTCGGCTGCTGCAGCGGGGCATGGGGATCGACCAGCCTGAAATTACAGCAGGAACTGCAGCAAAAGATTCTGAGGCGCAAATGCGGTTGGTTGATCTGACCTGGTTAACGGCGGCTGCCTCAGCCCCTTTATTGGCTCAGGCCATTGATCCGGTAATACAGGCGCAGGGACAGTATGATCTGGCTCTGCGGCAGGCCTTGGCACAGCCAGATTCCCAGCCCTGGCTGCTGCCACTGGTGGGGGTATTGGCGGCTGTCCAGGGGGGGGTGGCCAGTCTGCCTCTGGTCTGGCGGCTGCAGATATTAAGCAGCCCTCAGAGACAGGCCCATTTGCTGCGGCACTGGTCTATTGACCATGAGAGGATGATTTGGCAGCTTGCTGATGGTTTGTTTTACCGCTGGATAGGGGTGTCTCCCATGCTGCCTTCGAGCGGTTGTTCGGTATATCCTGTGCTTCAAATAAAACCTCGGATCGGTTAAGCCCCTGATAAGGCCGAACTATAATAGCTAAACAGCGGAACGCTTACGAATAAAATACTGTTTCTAACGCACCCGGTAAAGAACTGGTGCGCTGCTTTGCTGCTACGGATCAATTGGCGTGCTATGAGCTGATTAGGGACACTCTGCAAACAATGAAGGCTCTCCAAGATCTCCTTAGTGCCGTTGAACAGTGGCGTCAGCTTTCGTTTAAAGCCTCCCCAACCGCTCTTTCCGGTTCTCTGCCGCTGGCGTCTGCCGAGTCCCCTTTGCGTTCGCCTGGGTCGCCATCGGAGGGAGATCAGTTGCCAGCAGAGGCTGGTGGCCGCTGCCAGCCCCTAAAGCGGCGGGGGCCAGCTCGTCATCCCAGGTTGATTTACGTGGTGACAGTGCTGTCTCTGACGGCTTCTTTAGGGCAGCGATTTTACAATCAGCCTGAGCTACAGGTCGGAACTGCGGCCCCTGAGACGCTGGTTGCGCCCCGAGACGCTGTGGTGGTCGATGCCACAACGACCGAGGAGAAGCAGCGGGCTGCTCGGAATGGGGCACTGAGAGTTCTCAAAATTGACGTAGAAGCCAACGCCAGAATAACCCGGACGTTGAACAGTCTGCTACAGCAGGCATCAACGCTGCGATCGCAAGCCGGCCAGTTTCCCTTTACGGCCACAGAAATTTTGTCTACCCCCGTACAGCGCTACGTGCGGCGGGCCGATGAAGCCGAGTGGGTAGAGCTGAGTTCCTTGGTGCTGCCGACGGTCTCAGCCACTTCAGGAGAAGTCTCAGCCCCGGTGCTGGCCCAGCTAGAGGCCACTGAGCGGTTTCAGTCGTTGCCCTGGGTACAGCGCAAAGCCGTACGCGAAATGTTGGGGTATCGACAGCGGACATCTCAACAAAAATTTCTGGAGCTGCAAATTCAGATAGCGGGTGCCCGTCGTCAGTACCAGCGAGCCAAAGATAGCCTGAAAAAGATGGCGGCTACGGAACAAGGCGATGTCTTTCTCAATCCGGCGGCGCTCGATTTGACGGCTTCGGAATGGGAGACGACGCGCCTGATTCTGCACAAGGCTGCCGATCGGATGACGACCCAGGGCATTATGCCGGGCCTGCCTCCTGAGCTTTTAAACCGAGCGGTTACGGCTCAGCTGCGGGGCACGGTGCCGACAGCAGCCGAGGAATTTGCCATCCAAACGCTGATGTTGGCGCTGCAGCCCAACCTGATCGAAGATCCAGAGCAGACCCGGCTGCAGGCAGAGATGGCGGCCGACGCGGTAGAGCCGGTGATGGTGAGCGCTCAGCAGGGAGATGTCATTGTCAAGGCGGGGGAGCCGATTAGCCAATCTACCTTTGCCCTGCTCGATCACTTCAACCTCAGTAAACGCCGCTTTAACTGGCTAGGGTTTACCGGCTTTGGGGTGCTGGTGGGCGGCAGTGTGCTGGTGTTTCTGGTGATTGAGCAGCGGTTTCATCCGGGGCTGCGCCAGCGAGACCATCTGCTGATTACGCTGCTGGTGCTGGGAACAGCAGGGCTCAGTGTGGCCGGGATTTCGCCCTACAGTCTGCCGGCCGTGGGGCTGCTGGCAGGCACTTTTTACGGCGCTACCCTGGGCAGCTCTCTGGTCGGGCTGCTGACGCTGCTGCTGCCGGTTGGCACTCAGGTCAGTACCATTCCGCTGCTGGCCAGTGCGGCGGGGG
>JACVRP010000457.1 GCA_014534385.1 Cyanobacteria bacterium Co-bin13 | reverse complement strand
TGATCAATCAACCCCTATCTTCAGCCATCAAGGTCGAAACAATAGGGGTTTATCGGTTCAAGCAGCCCAAGCCCAAAGCCAATAGCGGCAGCTAAAAAGCAGCATAGGCAGCCTGTGCTGCTGCGATGCTAACGCCCTGGGAAATAAACTGAAGCAGCAGAAAGGCCAAAATCGGCGAGAGATCAATGCCGCCCAGGGGAGGAATAATAGAGCGGAATACGTTGAGGTAGGGGTCGGTTAGCTGGCTCAGGATATTGAAGGGGGGGCTCAACCAGTCCACATTGGGAAACCAGCTCAGCAAAATTCGAATAATTAGCAGAACTGTATAAATCTGTAGAAAGGTAGCTACTGCGTTAGCGAGCATAGCAACCAGTGAAGAATCCATAACCCTAGGCTCCCAAGCCGATCCGTCTTGTATTGTCGTGCCAGTTCAAGTGTAGCTGATAGTTGTGGAGGAGGATGTTCAGAAAACGGCTTATTTTATGAACTCTCAAGAAAATCTGCCTAGGGGCATTGTTCTGTGGATTGAGCGCATCTGGCTTTAGTTAGGAATCTATCAGCGAAGAATCATCCAACATTTCCTGGGAATAGCTATTGATGCCGCCGAGCTGCTGCCGAACATCATCAATGGCTTCGTTTAGCTGAGCAATTTTGTCTTCGAGGCGGCGGCGAGCTATTTCCATGTTCTCCTCGGTGGTATCGTCAAATACCTCCAGGGGCTGCTCTCGGCTATTGCGAGAGCGCAGGGCAGAAGTAGAAGTCGTTTCTGACGACTTGAGTCGAGAAGCGGCCAGGGCTCCAATCACGCCACCAACCATGCCTCCAAATAAGGCCCCGGCAATAAAGCCACCGGCAAAGTTATCTTGCTGGCTCATCGTTCCTTCCGGTGTCTACCCCGGTATCTATCTAAACAAAAAAGCTAGTCTACCGGAGATGGGTCTCCGGTGACTCTATTGTCGCTGACAAGGGTTCACCTGACTACCAGCCGATTTGATTAGCTTAGGTGAGGATTTGAGCTAGGCCAACCGTTAAGTGCCAAAGGTGCGATCGCCCGCATCTCCCAGCCCCGGCACAATAAAGCCTTGGGAGTTGAGCCCTTCATCAATGGTGGCTGCATAGATATTGAGCGCAGGATAGGCATCTGCCAGCTTTTGCAGCGCTGCCGGGGCTGTGACAACAGAGATAATCCGCACCATAGCTGGATCTACGCCACGGGTGGTCAGTTCCTTCATCATGGCCATGATGGTGCCACCCGTTGCCAGCATCGGTTCGCTGATCAGCACCCGCGTTTGCGGGTCAAAGGACGCTGGTAGCTTGTTGAGATAGCAGGTCGGCTCAAGGGTTTCTTCATCCCGGACAAAGCCGATGTGATAAATGGACGCCAGCGGCAGCAGGGACTGCGCTCCCTCCATCAACGCCAAACCGGCTCGTAGAATCGGCACAATCACCACCGGCACTTCCGGGTTGATGAAGGTTGCCGGGCAGGAGGCCAAAGGAGTCTCCACTGTGGCTTCGAGGGTGGGCAGCCAGTCTCGAACGGCCTCGTAGGTTAACCACCGACCTAGCTCGGTCATGGCTGAACGAAACAGGGTTGAGGGCGTGTCAGCATCCCGAGAAACGCCAAGCCAATGCTGAATTAGGGGGTGGGGGGGAACAAATACGCGCAGTTGTGGTGCCATCTTTTAAAGAGCCAACCAAATCTGAAACATAATACTCGTTTATTGAACCTGGAATTATTAGCAGGATAACGGTTTTAAGATTTTATAGCTGAGCTTGCGCTGCAGCCAGGGCTAAATTTTTCGGTAGGCTGCGCTCATTATGAAATAGTGGGCTTGGAGGGAACCAGATTGAGGTGATCAGGTTCGTTCTTTTACACGTTCGTAAATTGTCGGGCTAACAGCGCTCAGATTCCGGTTACAGACTTGATTGCAGTACGCGTTAATCCAGAGACCCTAGTTGCCTAAACGTATGTCTACCAGCCAGTCTAACCAATGGGATGTGATTGTGATTGGGGCAGGTATGGGCGGCCTGGTTACGGCGACTCAGCTAGCGGCCAAAGGAGCCCGCGTCCTGGTTCTAGAGCGGTATTTAATTCCTGGCGGCAGTGCTGGCTACTTTGAACGAGCGGGCTACCGTTTTGACGTCGGGGCCTCGATGATCTTTGGCTTTGGCAATCAGGGCAGCACCAACTTGCTTACCCGCGCCCTAGCGGCTGTGGGCATGGAGCTTGAGACCCTGCCCGATCCGGTGCAGGTTCACTACCACCTGCCTCAAGGGCTTGATATTCGGGTGCATCGCGACTATGAGCGTTTTCTCGGCGAATTGTGCGATCGCTTTCCCCACGAGCGAGCAGGCATCCGGCTGTTCTACGACGAGTGCTGGCGGGTATTTCGCTGCCTAAACGCCATGCCGCTGCTGTCGCTGGAAGAACCCCGCTATGTCGCCAACGTGTTTCTCAAGCATCCGCTGGCCTGTCTGGGGCTGGCAAAACGCCTGCCCATCAACGTGGGAGCCGTAGCCCAACGTTATCTGCGCGATCCAGAACTGCTGCGGTTCATCGACATGGAGTGCTACTGCTGGTCCGTGGTGCCCGCTGAACGCACGCCCTTAATCAATGCTGGCATGGTGTTTAGCGATCGCCACTACGGCGGCGTTAACTACCCCAAAGGCGGGGTCGGTCAAATTGCCCAGCGGCTTGTGGCCGGGCTAGAGCAAGCAGGGGGCGAGATCTGGTACCGCTCGCGAGTCACCGAAATTTTGACCGAACAGGGCCGAGCCGTTGGGGTGCGCTTGGCCTCTGGTGAAGAATGCTTTGCCCGCCGCATCGTCTCCAACGCCACCCGCTGGGACACCTTTGATTCTCTAGTCAAGCGAGATCCCCCAGCTTCAGAGCAACGCTGGCAGCAGCGCTACCGGCAGTCTCCCAGCTTTGTCAGCCTGCACTTGGGCGTTAAAGCCGAGGCGATCCCTGAGACGGCCGACTGTCACCACATCTTGCTGGAAGACTGGGCCGAGATGGAAACCAGCGGCGGCACAGTGTTTGTCTCGATTCCCACCCTGCTCGACCCCGATCTGGCCCCGCCAGGGCATCACATTATCCATGCCTTTACCCCTAGCTGGATGGCTGACTGGCAGGGGTTGACTGCCCACGCATACCACGATCAGAAGCAGGCAGCGGCGCTGGCTCTGGTTGGCAGGCTGGAGCGACTTTGGCCGGGG
>JACVRP010000680.1 GCA_014534385.1 Cyanobacteria bacterium Co-bin13 | reverse complement strand
GGGAAAAGTGATCAAGGGCAGCCTTGAGGAGCAGACTCGGCAGGTAATGGAAAACCTCAAGCTGGTCCTGAGTCATGCGGGCAGCAGCTTAGAGAAAGTTGTGATGGCCCGTATCTTTGTGACGGACTTTCGCTACTACGACGTGGTGAATCAGACCTACCAGTCCTACTTCACACCGGGGCGAATGCCCGGCCGCACTACAGTCGGGGTGACAGCATTGGCTGACTATGGAGATGTGGAAATCGATCTGATTGCCTACTGCGGCGACTGATCTTAAAAATAGAGGCGCGATTAATCGCGCCTCTACGGGTGGAATTGATTCTGAGGTAGGAGTTCTACACCGAGGCCAGTTCCTGGTGACCGTTGAGCTGGGCCGATTCTGGCATATTCACCTGCCTCAAGGTAGCCCGCAGGGATTCCCCTTCGATTACCTCGGTTTCTAGTAGCTGTTGAGCCAGCGTCTCCAGTAGCTCTCGGTTGTTTTCAAGAATGGTCAGCGCCCGCTGATGTCCTTCTTCGACCAGGCCTTTGACCTCTTCATCAATGGCCTTGGCGGTCTGTTCACTGACTGGACGGCGGGAATTGGGCATGCCGTTATCAAGGAAGGCATTGCGCTGACCTCGATCGTAGGCGAGCGGTCCTAGAACTTTGCTCATGCCGTAGGTCGTAACCATCTGTTCGGCCAGGTCGGTAGCTCGCTGGAGGTCGTTGGAAGCGCCCGTGGTAATGCTGCCAAAGATCAGCTCTTCCGCAGAGCGACCCCCCAGCAGGGTGGCAATCTGACCTTTAAGCTCGGCCTCGTCACGCAGGAAGCGATCTTCGGTAGGCAGCTGCAGGGTGTAGCCCAGAGCTGCCATGCCACGTGGCACGATGGAAATTTTTTCGACCTGGTCGCTGCCGGGCATCAGTGCGCCGACCATTGCGTGCCCTACTTCGTGGTAAGCCACAATTTTCTTCTCGCGCTCGTTGAGCACCCGGCTCTTTTTCTCCAGGCCAGCCACAACCCGCTCGATCGCCTCAGCGAAGTCTTCCTGGATGACCTCTTGGCGGTTGTTACGGGCGGCTAGCAGGGCGGCCTCGTTTACCAGGTTGGCTAGGTCGGCTCCGGCAAAACCGGGGGTGCGAGTTGCGATCGCTTTCAGGTCGACGCTGTCGGCTAGCTTCACATCTCTAGCGTGAATTTTGAGAATGGCTTCCCGACCACTTAGATCGGGGCGATCTACCAGCACCTGACGGTCGAAACGGCCCGGACGCAGCAGAGCTGAGTCAAGGGATTCGGGGCGGTTGGTGGCTGCCAGCACAATGACGGTCGTATCGCCTGCATCGAAGCCATCCATCTCGGTCAAGAGCTGGTTCAGGGTTTGCTCTCGCTCGTCGTTGCCGCCATAGAAGCCGCCCGATGAGCGGGATTTACCAATGGCGTCTAGCTCGTCGATAAAGACAATGCAGGGGGCCTGCTTTTTAGCCTGCTCAAAGAGATCGCGAACGCGAGAAGAGCCAACCCCAACAAACAGCTCCACAAATTCGGAGCCGGAAATGCTGAAGAAAGCAACTCCGGCTTCCCCGGCTACAGCTTTGGCCAGCAGGGTTTTACCCGTTCCAGGTGGGCCAACGAGCAAGACCCCTTTGGGAATTTTGGCCCCTAGCTCGGTAAAGCGCTTGGGCGTCTTCAAAAAGTCTACGATTTCAACTAGCTCAGTTTTAGCTTC
>JACVRP010000273.1 GCA_014534385.1 Cyanobacteria bacterium Co-bin13 | reverse complement strand
GGGATGAGCTTCCTGGCGGCATTCCCCATTCTCTTTTCGAAGACTCCGGGAGCGTGGCATGGCAGATCCTGCTTAACAAACTGTGCTTATTTGGGGCTGGTCACTTAACTGCAGACCCAACAGGGTTGACTGACCACCCCTCTCTCCGTGTGCAACGCTGCTATTCTGCAGCTAACCCAGTAAATACACAGGGATAGAGACTAAACAAACACCCTAGACTGCACAGGACTGTCTTTTTTTATCCCAAAGTAACCGACATTCGGAAAATTCTCGAGGAGGAAAATTGCTGGTTTTCAGAATCTTTGAACAGCTGCCATTATCATGAACTTTTGATGAAGTGGTTTAGACTACTTGTACTCAGCTTGGTGAGGCAGGTGAGTGGCTGAAGGTTTGGAATCTTTTGCAGCCACACATCGTTCTAGACAGCAAGCCCAAGTAAGGCCTAAAAGAGATCGCCGAACCCCCCGCCTGGAAAACACGCAGTAAAAGGCACTCTTCTGCCTCTCTGGCTCGGTCACTAGAGAAGTTAAGTCGTCAAAGATTCTTTTCTGTTTGAAAAGACCGGATACTAATATAGAGCCTACGGCAGCATGCAGATGGGTGAGAGGGACTGTACATTCATGTCCGTTTCAGAAAAAATCGTTGAAAATTGGCGCTTGCGGCTCCAGGCCGACTACCCAGACCAGGAGCAGGCTGTTCAAAACAGCATTGTTCAATGGCTTCTAGGGGAGGATATTAATCGTTTCGACGATATGTCGGCTGACGATCTACAGATCGCCTGCCAGGCTATTGAGTACCGCTACCGTATTCTTCAGCAGCGATACTGGGGGGTTGGCCCTGAAAGGGCTTACCAGCATTTGATTAAGCGGCTTAGCAGTCTATTCTTAATCCGCAGTAAGGTGCGAACCTGGATTGCCCTCAGCCGGGATCGCCATCGCACGGTCGTAGATGTGCTCCAGGAAGTGATTCAGGAGATGCTGCAGAGCGACCGCCATCTGGCCCAGCAAACTGCCTGGATTGGCCACTGCACCCGCAACTCTCGTCTACGCAATCTGCTAATGCTGGCCAGTTTGGAGGAGTATAGCCTGCGCCCCATCCGCAACCAGCCGCTGATTATCTATCGCTTTGTCAATCATCTGCGGCGGTCTCAGAAAGGCGGCATGACTCAGGTGCCCTCAGGGGAACTGGTGCGGTTGGTCTCTGATGAAATTGCCGGAGATGACTCAGATACCACCCTGAGTCTGCTCGATACTGAAGCTATTAATAGCTACCAAGAGGAAGCTAGCCTGATAGAGCAACAAACCTTGCGGGAGCAGGTCAAACGAAATTTTTTAGGGTACTTGTCCCGTTCTCTAGATGACACCGCTGTGCAGTGGCTGGAGATGCACCTCAAGGGCTACTCCCAAGAAGTGATTGCGGAGCGTTTAAGCTTACCGGTGCAGCAGGTCTATCGGCTGCGGGAGAAGGTGAGCTACCACGCAATTCGGGTGTTTACCCTGCGAGAACAGCCAGATCTGGTCTTTAGCTGGTTAAAAACGTCCCTCCAGGAACACAACTTTGGGTTGACTCCCTCCGAGTGGGCCCAGTTTTTAGCAGATAGATCGGCCCAGGAAAGGCGGCTGTTGGAGGCTTTTAAAGCGGGCCAGAGCGTAGATGAAATTGCTCAAACCCTAAAACTCAAGCCCAGACAGGTGCAGACCCACTGGGCGCAGCTTTATTTAGAGGCCCAAGCCCTGCGAACTAAAGGAGAATATCCGTAAATTTAACGTAAACCAGGTAACAATTTTAAGAACAGCCATGACGCGGCCTAGGGTTCGCTCATAGGATAGAGGTAACCTGTACCTAAAGTCAGTTCATGTCGCAACCACCCAAAGATTCCTCAGCGGCACACTCTGCTTCCCCCGAAACTCCCAGGGAATCTCTGTTGGTGGAAAACCGCGTCAATACCGACGAGATGTTTACCCTGATCGACGGCATTCTGCCCTTTGAAGCCTGCCTGTACTATCAGGTTTTGCCCCTGTCGATTGAGGGAAGCCGCTTGAATCTGGGCATGGTCAATCCCAACGACTATGCGGCAGCCGACTATGTACGGCGACAGACCTCCTACATCAACTACTCGGTCGTCACCTGGCAAATCTCCTCAGATTGGCACCGAGACAGCCTATCTCGATATCTCAGCCACTCTGCCAAAGTCAAGCAGCTCAGGCACCGAACTGCAGGGCCAGAAGACAGTGCTGCCCAACTCAAGGAGCGTCAGGCCCATCACGAGAACCCGATCAATTACCAGGCAACGCTCGTTGTAGACACCCCTGATGAACTAGACCGGGAATTTTCAGCAGGGGAAATGTCTCTAAGAGCTCCCCAACTGCCCAAGGCTCTGACGCCAGCTGCGATCGCACCCCAGAGCCCCACCGTAGATCAGGCTGCCGCCGAAGATGAGGTCCAGCACCCTTTGGAACTGACTATTCAGGGTCGCTACCGAGATTTGCCCCTGGGCGAACTCAGACAGCTCTCCTCCCCAGCCCTGATGGAGGCCCTCTTGAGCCGGGTCTTAGAAGACGGTATTGGCCGGCTGTACTTTGAGAACCATGGGCAGTATGGCCGCATCCTCTGGAGCAAAGATGGCGTAGTGCAGTCGGCCCTGGATTTAATCAGGCCCGAGGTGTTTCAGGGCGTGATCAACGAATTTAAGCGCATGACCCATTTACCCCTGCTTCGCTTTAGCAAGTCAAAGCAGGTTGAAATTGAGCGGCTCTATCAGGGAGATCGAGTACTTCTAAGGCTGCGAGTGATGCCCAATACCCAGGGCGAAGAAGCTACCCTGCAGGTTCTGCGGGGAACTGCCCTAAGGTTTTATCAGCAGCAGCAGATCGACAACCTGGGGCGCGATGCTTTGGGGATTGCCCAAACCCTACAGCAGCGCCTCCACGAGATTCGGGAGCGGGCTCGGCAAACGCTGAACTTTACCACCTCTCGTCAGGAGACACTGCCCGCCATCGTTCAGATGCTGCGACAGATGGAGGCTCAGATTCAGGAGCTGATTCGGCTGGCAGAGAACGAGGCTGCTCAGGGCAACCCTAGGGAGATTAGCAGGGACGACTAGGAGCTTTTGCGGGACGTGCGCCAGGCTTCGGTCAAACGACCAAAGTTGGTTTGAAATTCGCTGGCTCCAAACCACCCACCCAGACGGTCTTCGTCCCAGGAGGCGGATAGGGCTCCATAGCTGAGGCCAACTACGCCTAAGCCAAAGCAGCCCAGCGTGGTCAGAAAGACCGCGTACTTAGGGAGATCTAAAACCTGATTGACTAGCAGAAAGTAGCTCAGGAAAAAGACGCCGACACCCAAAAACGTCGGTACGCCTGAGAAGATCACCATGCGCCGCAGCATCCGGCGGCTGACAACTTCCGGAATTGAGGCATCTGAACGAGCAGCACGAGAAGTCGGCGTAGACGGTGAGGTCTGCGCCGACTTTTGAGCTGGCTTAGCCTGAGCTGATTGGGCCTGATCCTTTTTTGAGTTCTGAGCTGACTTTCCTTCAGAAGCACCAGCTGCCTTTTTGCCCTTACGGTTCGGTTCAAAGGGCAGGGAATTACGAGGAGAATCAGAGGGCATAGGTTTCAGCTAGAAAAACAGTTCACCGTTAGCTGCGGGAGGTAAAATTCCCGATTAACCCCGAATGCCCAGGCGCTGGATCAGGGCCCGGTAACGAGTTGAGTCTTGCTTAAGCAGGTAGGCCAGTAAGCGCTTACGGTGACCAATCATTTTCAAAAGGCCCCGCCGAGAGGAGTAGTCTTTTTTGTTCTTTTGCAGATGCTCACTCAGTTTATTGATACGCTCGGTGAGCATAGCAATTTGAACATCAACCGACCCGGTGTCGGTTTCGTGAACCTGAAAATCAGAGATGAGTTCTTGTTTTCGTGCTTGCAGCAGTGTCATCAGCGGACAGCGTCTTCAAATTCAACAAATAGTCCAGAGTTAGCGATCATAACACAGCTGTCTCAACCTTCCTACCCCAAACCCCAGGTCAAACCATTAACGGCTGAGCCATGCGATCGCTTCTCGCACCCAGGCTTCGGGATCGGCGGATTTGCTGAGGGAAGTGTTGCGGCCCACTGCCTGTAGCGCCTGCAGGATTTCACTGCTGCTGTACCCCAGGGCCAGCAGGGTTATTTCAACATCTTCTTGAATCGAGACGGCTGGCCCCCCGGTTGGCATCAGCACCAGGCCAGTTTGCTGTCGCCACTCCATCAGCTTGGTCTTAAGCTCTAGGACAATGCGCTCTGCGGTCTTGCCGCCAACGCCGGGAGCACGGGAGATTAACCGGGTGTTGCCCGACACGACCGCCTGAACCAGTTCCTCTGTTCCAAGCGTGTCAATTAAAGCCATCGCCATCTGAGTTCCAATGCCGCTTACGCTGACCAGCTGGCGAAACAGATCACGCTCCTCACGGCTGCCAAAGCCTAGCAGCACCATCTGGTCTTCCTTGACCTGCAGGTGAGTAAAAAGCTGCACGGGTTCTCCCAGGGGAGGCAGGCTGGAGAGCAGTCGCGCTACTACCTGCAGGTCATAGCCAATCTGGTTTACCTCCAGGGTGAGAATAATTTTGTTGCCGCCCGGTTTCTGAATGTCGCTAAGGATGCCTTTGAGATAGCTGATCATGGTAGTTACAGGGTCGCTGTCAGCGGCGAGGCCGGTCAGGGCGAGAGATCTGATTGCTGCGGGTAGGACCAGTAGTGGGTTCGGAGCTGCGCTTGCTGGGAGGAGGGGCTGCGCTGACCGCATCGTTAGGGGTGCGCTGCAGCTGCTGTCGTCCATTTTGAATCACGCGCAGCATGTCGGTGAGCTGCCGCTCTAGCTGACCCAGCACATCCCCAGCATAGTTGTCAGCATCATCTTGAATGGCGACTTTTTCGCTCAAGGCCTGCTGGCGCATGGATTCCCAGTCGCGCTGAGCCTGGAGACGCATCTGGTCAATTTCGGCGACGACTTGCGATCGCAGGGCGTCACAATCCTGCTGTGCCTGCGTCTTAATCTGCTGCGCCATCTGTTCGGCCTGCCTGACTATGCCCAGCTCGTCGAGCATTTGGGCTGCCTGCTGTTCGGCTGCAGCTACAAGCTCCTGGGCATAGCGTTGGGCCTCAGCCAAAATAATGTCTCGCTGCTGCGCGATCTGGCTAGCTTCGCGAAAAGCGGTGGGCAGATTTAGCCGGACCAGGTCAAGCTGATCCAGCATTTGATCTTCGTCTACCAAAGTGCGGCCACTAAAGGGAACGCGGGGGCTGCCCAGAATCAGCTCCTCTAGCCTATTTAGCTCCTGCTGAATGTCTACCCCTCCGGCAGTGGAGAAGAAGGCTGCCTGTCCGGCGGCATCGGCAGCGGGATCAGCGGCTCCGTTTTGCCGGGAGTGGGGGCGGGTAG
>JACVRP010000054.1 GCA_014534385.1 Cyanobacteria bacterium Co-bin13 | reverse complement strand
GTAGATGATGGGTCCCAACTTCTACATAAAACTCGATTTCCAGCTCTGTTCCTCGCCTGACAATGACTTTTTCTAAATCAGTCAGTTCATCCGAGGGTTTGGGAGTGAGCTTGAACCAGGTATCGCTTTTAACAATTACTTTCATAGCAGTGCATCCCTACACAACAGAGTAGATTATTAGCCACAGAAGTAGCCTGACCCTAAGCCTGCAGATTTCGATGATGTGCTCAAATAATACGGAATCTTTTGCTGCTCTCGTAGCTTCAGCGCAAAATCCTTAATTATCTATCGTTACCGTCGGGGCTGGTCAAGCTCAAAACAGGGTCAGTCGGGGAATTGCCTGCAGCAGCTCAACAACAGCGTCTTCTGACCAGCTGCCTTCACAGCATCGGCCCGTCTGCACAATGACGTGAAGGCTATAGCGATGGGGAAAGCCTTCTACTTCAAGCCAAATACGCTCAGTCTCGGCTTCCACAGCAATGCGCTCCGCTTCCATTAACTCATTGGTCATCTGGCTCATCATGCCAGATAGCTGCTGAACCAAGTCGCAGAAGTCTTGAAATTCAGACTGGGTTAGCTCAATCGACCAGTCTTCACCGGCAATCAGTCCTTGGTAAGTAGGGGCCTCCGCATTCCAACCTAAGCGCCAGCCGTTGCCCTCCTTGATGTAGCGACCCATGAAAACGGCGGTGTAAATTGGTAGCTTGTTAACTCGTAACGACAGTGATGGAGCAAGCTATCCATCAAACTGATAAGACCCGCAAAGCCAATGTCGAGCCTACGACCCATAGAATTTTCTTAAACCGCAGGCTCAACATAGCAAAAAAGTCTTTAGCACAGTGCTGCCGGAGACTCAGGCCCACCTATTAGGTGCAGGGTTATTCCCCAATAATCTCGGGCTGGGTCAGTTCATCGGACATTTCGATGATGGCCCGCAATACTGGCTTCATCTTGGGATCATCGTAGCTGTCAAATTCCTCAAAACGCCGTCTCTGAGCGCGATTAGCTACCTGAACAGTGATTCTATAGCGGTTGGAGGCTGCCCGAATGAGATCTTCGGTGCGGCGCATAACCTGATTGCTGTCGAAAGGTGAACGCTTGATCATGCTTTGGCTAGGTGAAACGACGTTGATCTAGTTTACCAAGCCGATTGGGCTAGTGGCGGCGGCTTAATATCCTAAAAATACCAGCGAATGCGAGCGAGCAGAGGTGTATGATGGGGTTGTCCTGTTCTCTCTTGAATACAAAAGGGTCAGGTTAGGTGGGTGAAGCCAGTCTTCATTTCCACTAATTCATAAAAGCTTTATCAATTCAGCCGCATTATCAGCTCCCCTTCATTAACCTTTTACAGGTCTTTTGGTAAGTTAATTACTAGTACTTGTTTCGCTTAAGGCTTCCAAGGCTAGTACTGTTGGAAGGTGTTCCTATGAATATTCCAATTCTTCGACAAAGATGCTTTGCCCGTATGCGGCGAAGCCTATTTCGTCGCATGAGTCCCCCATAAAGCATGCAATAAGTATATTTACTTGGTGAGGCAGCTCAGAGGCTTGCCAGGTAAATTCATTTGCAGTTGATACAGGCTGGTAGGAAGGCCAACCAGTTGCACTGAAGTGAGCGCTTGAGCGGCTGTGCTCCTTAGACGCTCTTCGGCTTTTCAGTAGTGGCTTGGCTTAGCCGTGAAACTGCCTTTCAAGATTTTGATCTGTCACAGAGTTTTTACTGTGGCTGAGCAGTTAGCTCAACTTTAAATTTCTTTCGAAATAGAAGCTGACTCATTCGGCTAAAGAGCTGAGGTTCTCTCGGTTGGTACATCCAGCCAATGGAACTGCTAGAGATTGTGGTTCTTTCCACGGGCGTCTTTTGCCCAAGTAGGCCCAGCTTCTATCGGCGAGATGGAACAGTTTTAACCATCCTTGCATCTTTTTCGTAGTCATTTTCAAGAGCAGCTAGGCAACGTTTACCAACGTGTGTGAGCCTGCATTATTTCAAAGACGCGCATTCGAGTCACGGCTTCGAATTGCGCTTGATGGAGTTCAGCTTTATCTCAATCGATAGGGCATTAGAGGGAACAAAAAATGTCTGTATTTTATACACTTGGCCAGAACTATTTAGGCCGCTTGGCGCAACAGGCACAGAAAATTCGCTACAAAATCAATGGTCTTCGCAAAATCCTAGCTTTTCCAAGCTACTCTTTGAACGATGTACGAATTGCTCCAGGTACAGTAATCAACGGCTGTCTTAAAGTTGGCCGTGGCACAAGAATCAATACCCCTTGTCTGTTCCAGGGAGATGTTCAGATTGGCAGGTACTGTGCGATCGCAGGGGGAATGTCAGTTTGGGAGTCAAATCACTACGTTGAACAGTTGGTTATGCAAAATCATCTGGCCCAACTGATTCAAAGCCCTTACCCGGTCGTTGGGGCAACTAAAGGGCCGGTTGTTATTGGCGACGGCGTCTGGATTGGCTATGGGGTTCATATCTTAAGCGGAGTCCAGGTTGGAGAAGGAGCCGTGATTGGAGCGGGCTCAGTCGTGACGAAATCTATTCCTCCCTACGCTATTTATGCAGGCAATCCAGCCAGGCTCATCCGATATAGAATTCCTCAAGAGTTAATTCCCTCGGTGTGCAACCTCAACCTGTACGACCGGTCTTTATCAAGGCTGAAGCAGGTGAGCGGGCTGCTAACAGAAAAGTTTGACCGGGCAACCTTGACTCAAATTCAGAAGACGTTGGGGGAGGCTAAGGAGTTAGTTTTCCGATGAGCCAGGTTGGTATAAGACTGGCCCTAGCCGCGCTCGGTGCTGCTGGCTGAGGGTAAAAAGGCTGAAATGTGAAGAATTGAAAACGGCAGCATAGAGTGATACCCTAAGCTCATCGTAATGATTCCTCGTATATAAGCGTTTTCTCTATTTCCCAAGGGCCGGTTTAACCATGTTGGCGATCCAATATGAGCAGCGCACCTCAAGACTCCCTGCAAAGAGCCACCCCAAAAAGGTTGTGGTTTTGGGAGATAGCCTAGTCTATGGTTTTGGAGACTTTGAAGGGGGTGGCTGGGTAGAGCGCATCCGGCGGCGCAGCATGGCCTTGGGAGAATCAGGCCCAGTCTTTTACAACTTAGGCGTGCGGGGAGACGGCGTTAGGCAGGTGACTCAGCGGCTGGAGCAGGAGTTTCGCCTGCGGGGCGAGCTGAGAAATCGGGTGCCGGATCTGATTATTCTATCGGTTGGCGTGAATGATTCTGCTCGCGTGGGTAGAACCACAGGACGGCAACTGACTGACTATGAGGCGTTTCAGCAGGATATAGAGAGCCTGCTCAGGCAGGCTAAACAGCTGTGCCCGGTTTTATTTGTCGGTATGACGCCCATTGATGAACAGCCCATGCCGTTTGCTGAAGTGCTCTATTATTCCCACGCAGAGCAGTGGCGCTATAAGGAAGCTACTCGGGTAGCTTGCGAGGCGCTCCAGGTTCCCTATCTTGATATCCTGAGCCGCTGGCTGAAGCGAGGCGACGACTGGTGGCGGCCTCTGATCTCTGGGGATGGGCTGCACCCTAATGTAGCTGGCTACTGCGCCTTGCTTGATGACATTTTGCACTGGGAGGCGTTTCAGTCGGCCCTAGATAGTCCTGGGCTAGTTCTCTAGAGGGGTATCTGCGCGTTTTTGTTGATTCAACGTCAACGAACTTTACCTTAAGCCCGTCAGCTAGCTGATTGGGCGCTGAGCACTATCCAAAGAATCGCTAGGGCTACGATGGCCAAAGCCCGGCGATTAAATGCAGTGGCCAGAGGCTGGCTCACAGGAGCCCTTGCACCCAGTTTCGTCCCTAAGGTCATCAGCCTAGCTCCAACTCCAGAGTCTTGAGGGGCTGTCGCTTGGGGAGCCGGCAGAGAGGTGTCAGGGTTTGGAGGGTTCATGTTCGTTAGGGAGCGTCGTCTAGCTCCTCAGCAGAAGTAGATTCTTCTACAGTAACGGGCTCCACCCAGTCTTCCCCAATGCGAATCGTGATGTCAGACTGCAGATCACCGGTTGAGTCGGAGACGACGCGCCCATTTCCCAACACAGCAGCCAGGGTGCGGGCTCCGGACAGGTCTCCTCGCTGAGCAATAACCTGGGTTCGCGACTCCTCAGTAGGCCAGTTAGACACCACGTAAACGTTATAAAACCCTTGCTTCCGCAAATACTCAGCGACCCTCGTGGCCCTATCGGGTGAGTCGGAGGCGTTTTGCACAGCAATGCTTAACTCGGCAGGCACCGGAGAGCCGTGCCCGGCCAGGGTAGCGACCGCCTCTACCTGGAAGAAGTTTTGCATAATTCGAGCTGTTGCATCGGAGTCGGCCAGCCAGTAGCTCGCGTTGTACTCGCTGACTTCGCTAAAGCGTCCGGGCAGCATGACCATGTGCAGATCCTCTGACTGCATGCTGAGAGCAAAATTGGCTAACGCCAGCATTTCTTCTACCGAAAGATTGGTATCGATATAGCGCTGCAGTACCCGCACGATCTGGGGCAGTTTGGGAATGACTGCCGGACTGGTGAGCCGCTCCCGCAGGGCCTTGAGCAGCATCTGCTGGCGCTGCACCCGACCGATATCTCCGGTTTGGTCTTGGCGGAACCGGGCAAACTGTTCGGCCTGGCTGCCGTCTAGCGTTTGCCAGCCGGGGTAGAGATCGATATAGAGGTCTTGGGTGCGATCCTCATACTCCATGCGCTTAGGCACGTAGACCTCTACTCCGCCAACGAGATCTACAATCTCTCTAAAAGCGCCGGTGCTAACTCTGACATACCGGTCAACGGAAATCGAGCCCAGATTGGAGCTTAGGGTTTGAGCCACGAGTTCGGGGCCGCCTTCAACGTTGGCGTGGTTAACCTTAGCCGTACCATAGCCGGGAATGCGAACCCGAGTATCGCGAGGAATGGAAAGTACGCTGGTGGCGTTGCTGTCGGGATCAATTCGGACCAGGAGCAGGCTATCGGTCCGGCCGGAGAAAACTTCCTCAGAGTCTTTGGGCACATCTGGAACCTCATCAATGCCCATGAGCAGCAGGTTAACGGGGCGGGTGACGCGGTATCGGAAGCCGCTCTGCCAGAGTTCGCCCAAGCCCGATGCCTCTGCTTGGTGAGGTGCGATTTGCCGGGGCAGTGGAACTGACAGGGCCAGTACTGCCCCTAACATGGCTGAAGCAACAGCCGTTCCCCCAAACAAACTGCCCCACAGCACTGTCTTACCAATCCGCTTAAAGATAGAGGAAGGAGGCGCTACGGGGGTTGTATTCTCCGGAGAATGGTTTTTGGGAGAGGCAGGTGCCTGGGCCAATGGAGTTTGAGCAGACATTGGCGGATCCTCTAAAGGAGCCTCAACTGGAGCGGGAGTCTCTTGTGCTGGGGTATCTTCGGATGACGGACTGTGGTCTTCAGGGGGTTGGGCATCAAGAGACTTGGGAGGCATTGTCACCTGCTGTTATCACTCCTCACGGTGGGGGCTGGCCCTGTCTGTAAACACGGCTTCTCGGTACTATGCACAGGAAAGGGCAGCCTAAAACGTGTAAATCTTCGCAAAAAGATGATTTGTTAATCAATATTAAGGCGATTATAGCCTGTCACATCTCCCTAGGGGATAGGATGAGTCCGAAGGATTGTCGTGCAGGACAGATGGTATGGTCAAGATAATCCCCGTGATTCTGGCAGGGGGCAAGGGCGAACGGTTCTGGCCAGTTAGCCGGTTAAAGCGACCGAAGCAGTTTCTATGCCTCGACGGTAGTGGTCAAAGCCTGCTGCAGGCTACAGCAACTCGGCTGTTAACCCTGGCAGATGATTGGAATTCCTTATGGGTGATTACAGCTGCCCATCTGGCGGATGAGGTACGGCAGCAGCTACCCCAGCTGCCTGAGGAAAACCTGCTGGTTGAGCCGCAGGGCCGCGATACGGCTCCTGCCGTGGCCTGGGCCACACTGGAGGTAGCTAAAAAGCACGGCCAAGATGCAGTTGTTGGCTTTTTCCCAGCAGACCACTGGATTGCTGATCAGGAGCGGTTCTGCCAAACCCTGCGGGGAGCAGCAGATTTGGCGGTGAGTCAGGGTGCGATCGCAACCCTGGGCATTACTCCGACCTACCCGGCTACCGGCTACGGCTACATTGAGCAGGGCGACGATGCGGGCAGCTACGGCGGCTTAAGCGCCTACCCCGTCAGCCGTTTCACCGAAAAGCCTGACCAAGACACTGCCGCAGACTTCATTGCCAGCGGTCGCTTTAGCTGGAACAGCGGCATGTTTATCTTTCCGGCTGCAGTCATGCTGCAGGAGCTAAAGACCCACGCCCCAGAGCTGATCAACCCAATTTTGGAGCAGGGCGTGGATGCCTACGCACACCTGCCCAAACTCAGCATTGACTACGCTGTCATGGAAAAGACCGACCGCGCCTACGTCATGCCCGTGGCCTTTGGCTGGGATGACTTGGGTGATTGGAACGCGGTTGAGCGCCTGCTCAAGCAGCCCAACGATCAAAATGTGGAGCTGGCAACCCAAGTGGGGCTAGATACGACCGGCAGCATCGTCTATGCCTCTGATCCCGATGAAATTGTGGTCACCATTGGCCTAGAAGATGTCGTTGTCGTTCGCGACGGCAACGCTACCCTAATTGTGCGTAAAGACCGCACGCAGGATATCAAACAGGCTGTTAAGCAGATAGGAGCCGAAGATCGGTTTAAGCATCTGCTGTAGACGGTTAAGGGGCGATCGCCCTTTGACCATCTTTCGGACGCTATGTTGGGATGGGCACGCTCTGCTTTGCCCATCCTACTAGGCTTCTACTTGCTGAATTTCATCAAAGAGGGTGGGTCATCGCAGCGATGGCCCACCCTCTTTGGTACTTCCTGTGAAATGAGCAAACCAGACTTCTTGTGGGATGGGCATCCTGCCCGTCCGGTAAAACGGCCAGGCAAGTCGCTTATCCCACAAGAGAAGGATTAAGTCGGGGCAGAGGCCGTTGCTTTTTCAAACTTCAGCTTCGAGCGCCTGAAGATCTCTGGAATCTCTACCGGGTAGTTGCCGGTAAAGCAGGCCGAACAGAAGGTCTGGGGATCTTGCTGAGTGGATTCCAACATGCCCTCCCAGCTCAAGTAAGCCAAAGAGTCTACGCCAATTTGCTCAGAGATTTCTGCCAACGTCATCCTGGCAGCGATTAGCTGGTCTTGGCTGTCGGTGTCGATGCCGTAGAAGCAGGGATGGGTGACGGGGGGCGACGAGATTCGCATGTGAACCTCGGTAGCCCCCGCATCCCGCAGAGCCCTGACGATTTTGCGGCTGGTGGTGCCGCGCACGATGGAGTCATCGACAATCAAGACGCGCTTGCCCTCCAGCACATCCTTGAGCGGGTTCAGCTTCATGCGAATGCCGACCTCCCGCATGGATTGGGTGGGCTGAATGAAGGTGCGGCCGACGTAGCGGTTTTTGATTAGCCCCTCGGCATAGGGAATACCTGACTCCTGCGAAAAGCCGATGGCGGCGGGCACTCCAGAGTCAGGGACGGCCATTACCAGATCGACATCGGCGGGGGCTTCTTTGGCCAGACGCCGGCCTAGCCGCTGCCGGTAGCTGTAGAGACTTTCGCCGTGAACGATGCTGTCGGGCCGGGAGAAGTAGATCATTTCAAAGACGCAGAGCTTGCGCTGGGCTTCGGCCCACTGCACGGAAACGATGCCGTCGGCCGTGATCCACACCAGTTCGCCGGGCTTGATATCGCGGATAAAGGTAGCCCCGATGATATCTAGACCGCAGGTTTCAGAGGCCAGCACGTAGTGGGCAGGGCCGTCTTGGGGGTCTTCTTCCTGACCCACCACCCCCAGCACTAGGGGCCGAATGCCCTGGGGATCGCGAGCCCCAATAATGCCGGAGGGGGTGCCAATGACCAGGCTGAAGGCTCCATAGCAGCGTTTGAAGGCTGCGATCGCACTCTCTACCCAGCCATATCCCTCATCGACGGCCTCAGCCATGGCAAAGGCGATCATCTCAGAATCGGTAGTCGACACCAGTTGGTCCCGCTGGGTCAGCCCTTCGCGCAGGTCGGCTGCATTGACCAAGTTGCCGTTGTGAGCCAGCGCCAAGGCTCCCAGCCGAGTCTCCACAACAGCCGGCTGAGCATTGCAGACCCGGCTCGATCCGGTGGTGGAGTAGCGGGCGTGACCCACGGCGATTTGCCCTGGCATATCCTTCAAGGCATTGCCGGTAAACACCTGGGAAACCAGGCCCATGTTCTTGTGGCAGTGCACGGTTTGATCGTCGAAGGTCGCTATCCCGGCTGATTCTTGGCCTCGGTGCTGCAGGGCATAGAGGCCAAAGTAGGCCAGGGTTGCTACGTCCTCGCCTGGGGCATAGACCCCAAACACGCCGCAGGCTTCTTCAGGCTTATCAGGTCGATCAGTCAGAGGCAGGGTGGAGTTAGCGCCATTGGGAGAATGGCCGGATGCCGCAGGTTCAGACGGTAAAGACATCATCTCAGGAAGAAGGTGGCGAAGAGTGCTGGGATCGGCAACTAAAAATCGTGTGCCGCAAAGCAGGCAAAATACCCGATGCACTGAACACACGATCCATCATACGAACAAATTTCAGGAGGACTGGGAACAGCCAGAGACAGCAAGATGCTCTACTGTTTAACCAATTGTTAAGACTAGATGATCCTAGCATCTGAATGCCGGGATACCCCAGTGGGGGATCCCACAATCTCGATTAGTCACTGTTGCTAGACCGCCAGCCGCCTTTCAATGGCGGTTTCCCAGGTTTCCGCCATTGTGCTGAGAGAAGCGGCCAGAACGGGCTTACTATCCAGCGTGCTCAAGGTTAGAGATGAGTTTGCGGCCTGCACCTGGCCCAAGCGCTGCCACGCTGCTGGCAGGTGCGCTGCCAAATAGTGTTCCCAAGCTTCGATGGCTTCGGGTTTAACCGAGACGAGAATACGCGCCCCCCCTTCGCCAAACAGCAGGGCGTCCCAGCGGCCCGCATAGGTTGAGTCTAGAGGCAGCGTGATCTGGGCTCCTAGCCCCCCACTAATGCAGGCTTCGGCGAGTGCGATCGCAACCCCCCCCTCAGCCGCATCGTGGGCCGACTGCACCCAGCCCTGGCCAATGCCGTAACGACAGGCTGTCTGTACCTGCTTCTCCAGGTCCATGGCCACAGCCGGCGGATGTCCCGTCACCTGACCCTGCACCGCCGCCAGGTACTCCGATCCTCCCAGCGTCACGAGAAGGCGTCCATCCACAGCGGTTTGAGCCCCCTCTTCAAGCTTGACACCCAGCAGATAAATCACGTCGTTTTCCTGCCGCCAGCCCTGGCCACAGGTCGCCTTCAGGTCTTCAATCAGCCCTACCATGCCCACGACTGGAGTTGGGTAGATCGGCTGCGGATTGCCCTGACTGTCTAGCGTCTCGTTGTAGAGGGAGACGTTGCCGCCCGTCACCGGGGTTTCAAAGATCCGGCAGGCTTCGGCCAGACCCCGACAGGCTTCCGCCAGCTGCCAGTAACCCACGGGCTTTTCAGGGCTGCCAAAGTTCAGGTTGTCGGTAACTGCCAGCGGCTCTGCGCCAACACAGCTGAGATTGCGGGCCGCTTCTGCCACGGCTGCCTTAGCCCCCTCATAGGGATTGAGATAGACATAGCGGGCGTTGCAGTCTACCGTCGCCGCCAGCCCTCGGCTGCTGCTGGGGCTGCCTCCTTCTAGGGGGCGCAGTCGGATAATGGCCGCATCGCCCCCGCCCGGCCACAGCACCGTATTATTTTGCACCTGGTGGTCATACTGCCGGTAAACCCAGCGCTTAGAGGCGATGGTGGGGCTGTCGAGCAGCTTTAACAGCACCTCACTCCAGGTCAGCGGGGTTCCGGCAACCGTTGTTCCGGCGAGTGAACTGGGCAGCGAGTCTACCCGCCAGGCCCAGGCCTGCTGAGCATAGTCTGGTGGCTCAGGCAGCAGCTCACGGTGATAGATCGGCGTATCTTCAGCCAACGCCAGAGCTGGAATTTCAGCAGCCGTTTCTCCCTTGAAGAGAATGCGGACAATGGGCTCTTCGATCACCGTTCCGGCCACCACAGCCTGTAGTCCCCAGCGCTCAAAGATCTCAATTAGCTCCTGCTCCCGGCCCTTCTTCCCAACAAACAGCATCCGCTCCTGAGACTCCGAGAGCAGGTACTCATAGGGCACCATGCCGCTCTCCCGCACCGGAATCAGGTCCAGGTCTAGCTCAATGCCAACCCCTCCCTTGGCGGCCATCTCCGACGTAGAACAGGTAATGCCCGCCGCGCCCATATCCTGCGCTGCAACCACAGCCCCGGTTTTAAACGCTTCCAGACAGGCTTCAACCAGGGATTTCTCTAAAAAGGGATCGCCCACCTGCACTGCGGGCCGATCGGCTTCCGACTCATCGCTCAGCTCGGCGCTGGCAAAGCTGGCCCCGCCCATGCCATCTCGCCCGGTGGTAGAACCCACATACAGCACCGGGTTACCAATGCCAGAGGCTCCTGACTTGACAATATCTGGCGTCTCCATCAGGCCAATCGCCATCGCATTGACCAACGGATTGCCGGTGTAGGCCGGGTCAAAATAGACCTCCCCGCCCACCGTCGGTACCCCAAAGCAGTTGCCGTAATGGGCAATCCCAGAAACGGCTCCGGTGAAAATGCGACGGGTACGGGCATCGCCCAAATCGCCAAAGCGCAGGGAGTTTAGCGCAGCAATGGGCCTCGCTCCCATGGTAAAAATGTCTCGCAAAATGCCGCCAACCCCTGTGGCCGCTCCCTGAAAAGGCTCTACCGCCGAAGGATGGTTGTGAGACTCAATCTTGAAGGCAACCCGCAGGCCATCTCCAGCGTCTATGACGCCAGCATTTTCTCCTGGTCCCACTAAAATTCGAGGGCCTTCGGTTGGAAACTGCTTCAGTAAGGGGCGGGAATTTTTGTAGCAGCAGTGCTCTGACCACATCACGCCAAACATGCCTAGCTCAGCCCGGTTTGGATGACGGCCCAATCGGCGAACAATTTCCTCGTATTCCCCTGGCTTCAGACCTTCTGAAGCAATCTCATCGGAGGAAAACGGAGCGGCAGAAGAAGCAGTCATAGGGTCAGCCTGTGGCGGTGCGTCTAAAATTCTATCGCTGCAGCTACCCAATCTGACAGAGATAGGTCGGGTCAAGCAACCTAACCTAGCGTGTTATGCGTTTTGAGAAACCGATCCAGGTCAGAGAAGGTACCTGCATGGGCAATAATCGGCATTTCGTAGCCCTTCATCGCCACCGTGTAGCGCTTGAAGAACTGTTCGCTGGCCCCTAGCCCTTCTAAGTACTGGTAGGTTGTTTCCCCTAGGGCAATGTCGAGGCCCAGCTGTTTTGTGGAGGTCTCGAAGCGGAAGGCTGCGTTGACCGTGTCTCCCAGCGCCGTGTAGTCGGGGCGATCGCCGGTACCGGTGTTGCCCACCATAGCAAAGCCAGTATTGAGGCCCGCGCCAATCCGCAGGGGAAAGGGCAGGGGAAACTGCTCATGCAGGGTGCTAGTCATCTTCGCCAGAGCGCTCATGGCCTGAATGATTTGCACCATCTCCGCCGGGTCTACCCCTTTAGCACCGTGGATCCAGACAGCCATGACAGCATCGCCGATGTACTTATCGACCCAGCTGCCGTACTGACCAATAATCTCTCCAGCCCGCCGAAACCAGGTGCCAATCGCCTCTGAAAGAATTTTCTCGTCGATTTGCCGGGTCATGATGGTGAAGTCGCGAATGTCGACCACCATGACTGAGATTAAACGGCGAATGTGCAGCGTAGCTGTGGCCGTGAAATCCTGCGAATCTACCCTAGAAATGCTGGCATTGGGCAAAGCAGGTTCAGGTGCAGGGCAGTAAAACTGCAGCTCTGTTTGGCCAAAGGTGAGGGCATCGCCGTTTTGCAGCGTCACCGGCACGCTGACTCGACGGCCATTGACAAAAGAGCCGTTGCGGCTGCCCAAGTCAATCAGGTAAAACTCGCCGTTCTCCATGCACTGCAGCATGGCGTGGTTGCGCGAAATCCAGCGATCGGGAAGGACAAAGTTATTGTCATCACTGCGGCCAATGGTCCAGCAGTTGCTTCCAATCAGCGACAAGTGGCGACTGCCAGATTCAGTTTGAAGGACCAGGTAAGGGCCAGGTTTGAGAGTCACTGGACTACTCGCGATGACGGGCTGGAGACTCGATTGAGGTGCTAGGTCGATGGGGGTCTCCCCACAAAAGCGAGGAACTACTAAAAAAATAGCTCAAAAATCCAGCTTTAGATGGGCTATGTGTTTTTTGACTGCTGCAGAATTAAAGATTTCAGGGAGCCAGTAGCCCTGCCAATAGCCCTAATTTTCCCCAACAGCCTTGGCAGTCGGATCGGTTAGAAGGGAGCAGATGACCCTCAAGCCAGAGCCGCTGACAGAAAAAACAGACCGTCTACCAAAAGCGTGCTCAGCACGGCTCCACCAAAAGCCCACCAGATGAGCTGCCTGGAGTAAAGCAACGGAATAACGCCTACGCTGATCAGAAAAAACACCAGAAAAGCTGCCCGATAGGCGGCGGTGTGGGTTTCTAGCAAGCCTGCAGCTTCTCTTAAAACCACCGGCACAAACTCCGGATCTACCGCCATCAGCTGACGCCAGGAGGGAAACAGCCCCATCCAGTTGGTGTAGAGATCCGTGACTGCCGTTCCTAGAAGAGAGCCCAGGTAAAAATAGCTGCCTAACCGGCCCCAGCCTCGACTCAGGCAAAGCACCACAATCGGTAGGGCCAGCGCTTCGATAGGCAGATGCACTAGGGGTTCCCAGCGAAGCCAGCCCCAGTAAAGCGATCCAGCTAGCCAGGTCCAGGTAAAGCCCACCAGCAGATCTCCCCAGACTCGACTCTGCGGCCGCCGCATTAGCCAGAGACCCAGCCCTAGCCAGCCTCCCGTCAAGGCTAGACTCAGCCAGGGAAAAGCTCGCACCAGCGGTGCTTGAAAG
>JACVRP010000370.1 GCA_014534385.1 Cyanobacteria bacterium Co-bin13 | reverse complement strand
TTCCCGGAGATGGCGCGCGAATGTGCCTACAAGGGAGCCGAGATTATGATCCGCACCGCAGGCTATACGGCTCCCATCCGCCACTCCTGGCAGGTGACCAACCAGACCAATGCCTTTTGCAACCTGATGGTAACGGCTTCGGTATGCATGTGCGGCTCCGACGGCAGCTTTGACTCGATGGGTGAAGGCATGATCGTCAACTTCGATGGTGTGCCGCTGGTTATGGGCAGCCACCGCCCCGATGAAATCATTACCGCTGAGGTGCGCCCCGACCTGGTGCGCGAGGCCCGCATCCACTGGAGCGTGGAGAACAATATCTATCAGTTTGGCCACCGGGGCTATGTGGCGGTCAAAGGGGGTGCTCAAGACTGCCCCTACACCTATATGAAGGACATGGTAGATGGCTCTTACCGTCTGCCCTGGGAGGATCAGGTGGTGCATACGGATGGTACGAGCTGCGGATTTCCGGCTCCAACGCGGGAGTACAAGGGCGAGGAGCTGCCGCCAGGGCTGACTCGCGCTGAGTAGAGGTATCGGTGCGTTGCACCTCTATGCAACGTATCGGTGCGTTGCATAGAGGTGCTTTCTTCCCAAAGCGGGTGCGTCACGCGTTACGATGGCGCACCCCACAGGAGCCAAACTCGTCAATCGCGTAAGCGCTGACTTATCCGGTCGCACCTCAAAAACCTCAAGACATCTCCTGGATTGGGATAGACGACAAACCCGTTAGCAGGAATGGCGATGGCCTGCGTCCATTCAAAGCGCTCGGTAAAGCCCATGACGTGCAGGGTGTCGATTACGCTTTGAGCATCATTCTTGGAGCCGACGAGGTAGAGGCGCACGCGACGGCGTTCCGGCTGCATAGGGGGATTGAGCGGCGCAGGCGGAAGTGTCACCTCCTCAGCAGGAGACGACAGGAAGTATTGAATTTGCAGCATTTCAAGGGGATTCCTTAACGCAGTGGGTAGGAATCCCCGAAAAGCGGGTCGGGCCAGACGTAGCAGGTGTTAGGGCAGCCTAAAATAAAGGCAGCCCGCACAGCAGGGTAGTTCTACTGTCGGGTCAGCTATCGGCGGGTGGGTCCAATCACCTTCCGGTAGCGTCAGACCAGGTTTTCGGGGAAAACAAGCTGCACGCACACAGCTATGAAGACTGATAGTAAGGTATCTGATCCTCAAAGGCAAGTAAGAATTGATACATTGTTCTAGCGGGCATCAGAAATCTTATCTGCCAGCTCAATCTTGCTGAAACCTACTGCAATGGCGGGCAGACCGCTATGCTGAAAAAGAGCAATCCCTAGGGATGCACCCTAATCCAGCCTTTTGAGCGACCTCTTTTTGCGACTATGGCAACTCCCCAGACCCGGTCTCCGGAACCTACCTGGCGTTTAATTTTTCGGCTGCTGCGGTGGGACAAGCCTACGGGGCGACTGATCTTGATGGTTCCGGCGCTGTGGGCTGTGTTTTTGGCGGCGGGAGGCACCCCTCCCTGGCAGCTAGTGAGCGTCATTATTCTGGGGACGCTGGCAACCAGCGCCGCCGGGTGTGTAGTCAACGACCTGTGGGACCGCAACATTGACCCCCGCGTGCAGCGCACGCGCAACCGACCGCTGGCCTCGCGGGCGTTGTCGGTACAGGTGGGGCTGGTGGTGTTGGCAGTGTCGCTGGTGTGTGCCTACGGCCTGTCGCTTTATCTCAATGTCTTGAGCTTTGTGCTTTGCGTGCTGGCGGTGCCGGTGATTGTTCTGTATCCGCTGGCGAAACGGAAATTTGCGGTGCCGCAGCTGGTGCTTGCGATCGCATGGGGCTTTGCCGTCCTCATCCCCTGGGCGGCGGTGGCGGGAAACCTGGAGCTACCGGCCTGGATCCTCTGGCTGGCGGTGGTGCTGTGGACCCTGGGCTTTGATACGGTCTACGCCATTCCCGACCGGCAGTACGATACTCAGCTGGGCATCAACTCCAGCGCCATTTTCTTTGGCGACCAGACGCCCCAGGCGGTAGGCTTTTTCTACCTGGGCACCTGGCTGATGCTGATCTGGCTGGGGCTGGTAATGGCGCTGGCCTGGCCGTTTTGGGTGGGGCTTGCGATCGCACTTCTGCTCTGGGCCCGACAAACCTATCTGCTTAGCCAGTACAACCCGCCCGCCAAGCTTTACGGCCAGGTCTTTCGCCAAAACGTGCTGCTGGGTTTCGTGCTGCTGGTGGGCATGATCTTTGGCAGCCTGCTATAAACCCTTTGCTTAGATAGCTGTCTCAAGCGGTTTCGTAGGATGGGGCAAAGCAAAGCGTGCCCATCACCGCAGGCGATCCCAAAAGATGGGCACGGGCTATCGCCCTTTGCCCATCCTACATAGGGTTGTAGGAGCGCTACCGTAGGGTTGGAGACGCTGCTTGAGCTATGAGTGAAATCGACCGCTGCTTTGAAATTTTAGAACTGAGGCCAGGGGCTTCAAAACAGCAGATCAAGGAGTCTTATCGCAGGCTGGCTAAACGCTGGCATCCCGACCAGTTTAGCCAGAGCGATCCGCAGCGGCAGCAGGCCGAGGTCAAGATCAAGCTGATCAACGACGCCTACCAAAGGTTGAAGGAGAGTCCCGCCTCTGAATCGGCCCGGTCGGCTCCGGCTCAAGCGGCTAAACAAGCAACTACTGACATTAAAACTCGCCCCAATAGCCCTCAGGACCACTGTGCAGAAGCCAATGAGCTGATGCAGGAGGGCAAGTATGAGGAGGCCGCAGAGCTGCTCGGCGTTGTCATCAAGCGGCATCCTACCTATGCCGAGGCCTATCGCTATCGGGGATTGATTTACTCTTTGCTCGGCTACGAACTGCGGCCCGAAGCTGACTTAAGTAAGGCCAAATCCCTGGGCTTGAGGAGGTCGAGGGCCGCTGCCAGGAGCGCTACAAATTCTCCGCCAAAGCAGCCCCGTTCTTCAAATCGGGCGGCTCAAACGTCTGCTGCCGCCGCCCAAAATCACTCTCCTAGCCCTGAGACTCGCCCTCAGTCTCAACCGTTTGCGGCTGAAATAGAGTGCCAGCTAACCTTTGCGGAGAGCCGTGTCTCGCTAGGTGCGATCGCACTCAGCCCCAATCTCAAGTTAATGGCTGCCGGGAGCGACAGTGGCGCAGTTTATCTGTGGAACTACAAAACCAGGCAGTCGTTCCACACCCTGGAGGGCCACACGGGGGCCATTCAGTCCCTCCTCTTTAGTCAAGACAGCCAGTTCCTGTTTAGCAGCAGCGCCGATGGCACCATCAAACTGTGGCACCTAGCCTCGGGCAGCCTGATTAGGACGCTGGCCGGTCACGCGGGAGGCGTTGCCAGTATTGCCATTAGCTGGCCTCACAAGGTTTTGGTGAGCGGCGGCGACGATGGCACCGTCGGCGTTTGGGATCTTAAGAGCAACTTGCTCCTTCGCAAAATTCTCGATCAAGACGTTCCGGTGCGAGCTGTGGCTTTGAACCCAGCCGGTGAAATTGCCGTTTGCGGCAGCGCAGATGGTTCGATCAAGCTGTGCCATGTGCTGCGGGGCGGCATTTTACAGTGGTCGGAGCAGCACCGGGCGGCGGTCTCTGCGATCGCAACCTCCCCAACCGCCAAGTACTTCGTCTCTGGGTCTGAGGACGGGCAGGTTGCGCTGTGGGATGTTGCTGGGGACTATTTGCGATCGCTTCAGCCCTCTGGGCAAGGCGTCACAGCGCTGCTCCTAGCCCATCGAGATACCGTTGTCGTTGGAGGTGGCGTGGACGGCTATTTGAGGATCTGGAACGCTGAAACAGGGCAGCTACTACAGAGCCAGTCTGCTCACAGAGGCCCGGTTCGAGGCCTTTGTGCTGTTCCCGGTACAGAGGCGTGTCTTAGCCTGGGGGCTGATAGGGCAATCAAGCTATGGCAGCTACGACATTTTCCCGTTGCCGCAGAAAAGTAATGGCTAGTGCCCGGCTGAAAGGGCTGCTGTAAAGCTATTTGCCCTTTCTAACTCCCCTTATGAAGAAGCGGCTAACGCTGGAGAAAGCCGTCTAGAATGCCGGACATCACAATCTACAAAAAGGATACGTATGTCTAGCAGCGCACCCTGGTTTGTCCAGCCTGGGGACCAGAGCCACGTAGGCTACGCCTACGACGAGCC
>JACVRP010000585.1 GCA_014534385.1 Cyanobacteria bacterium Co-bin13 | reverse complement strand
CATCAAATTAGTGGCAGAATTCAAAGCAATTCTGCCACTTTGCTATCCATGAGTCTTGCGGATCATTATCGGGTGCTGGGGTTAAGAAGTGGGGCAGCTTTTGCTGAGGTCAAAGTTGCCTATCGCCGTCTGGCGCGGCGCTACCACCCAGACGTCAATCCTGGCGACCAGCGGGCTAAGGATAAGTTTATTCAGATAACACAGGCCTACCAGGCTCTGGCAGCTCTGTCTGCCCCAGAAGCCGCCTTGCCTCCGGCTACGGAACCAGCCGCACCGGCTACAGCCAGTTCGGCCGGAACTTCACAGGAGGAACCTCGCCCTCAGCCTGTGGCTCAATCGTCCAACCCGGCTCCTCGGGTGCAGGTTAACCCGAAGCTATCCCAGGCAGACCAGATCCTCAAGCAGCAGTTTTATGAGCAGCTGCAGCAACTCCTGCAGACGCAGCGCTTGCCACGAGCGATCGCATTGGTCGAAGGTCTCTCTCAACGGTTCCCCCAGGATCTGGAGGTGCGGCAATGGCAGGCTATTACCTATCAGCGCTGGGGCCGCCATCTCATGCAGCGGCAGGAATGGGATAAGGCCGAGCGATACCTGCAAAAAGCCCTGCGCACCGACCCTCACAACAAATCCCTATGGCGAGAGGTGGGTCAAAACCTCCAGGCCCTTAAACAGGCACGAGGGCAGGTGCCTCTGGCCTAATTCTGGGCTGTGGTTAGAACAGCCGATGGGTGCTGAGCACCTCAGTAAACCAGTGCTCAAAGCGATCCCCCAGAGCATCGAGAGAATACTCTTTGACAGCCTGCTCGCGGCAGGCGCGGCGGCTTAGTTCGTCTACTCGCTGCATCGCTTCTACCAGTTTGGCGACACAGTCAGGTTCTACCAGCCAGCCTGTTTTACCCGACTGAATGATTTCCGTCGGGCCGCCTCGGGCATAGGTAATCACCGGCACGCCGCAGGCAAGGGCTTCGATTGCCACGTTGCCAAAGGCTTCTACCCAGCGAGGCGTCATTAGCAGGGCCCGGCACTGTCGTAAGACGGCCTGTAGCTGCGCGGTTGGCAGAAAGCCCAGGTACTCAATCGGAGCGTCGGGATAGGTCTCTAGAATACGCTGCCAGTAGACAGGGTCTTCTAACTTGCCGAGAATTTTCAGCGGAATGCCGCTAATCTGGGCCGCCGCAACTGCGTCTTCTAAGCCTTTTTCTGGCGAAATGCGCCCCATCCAAGCCATCCACGGGCTGGGCTGGTCGCAGTAGTCGTACAGCTCAAGATCAACCGCGCTGCCCAGAATATGGCACTGGTGAGCAAAGGGAAAGGTGTCTGCCTGAGTACGGGTGTAAACGCCTAGGGTATTGGGGAATTGCTTGGCAACCTGACCAATGACGGTATCCATTGCGTCGCTGAGCGATCCCATGCTGATGAAATGTGCGATCGCACGCTCAAAAAACGGCGTCAGGTAAAAGGGCAGCCAGTCGTAGGCAAAATTGACGATCAGGTCATAGTCTGTCTGGGCCTGATGGGCATAGGCACACATGTTGGCCAGCACAGCATCGTCTGGCAGGGTGACGGACGTTTGGCGGCCCTGGGTGTGGGCTGTAGGCTGCAGGGCTCCCGGCAGCTCAATCAGGGTAGCGTTGTTTAGGCTGGAGCCGATGGGGGCTGCGATCGCAATCCGATGCCCCCTGCCCTGCAGCACCTGACAGAGATTAGTTAGGGTCAGCTCCACTCCACCCCCCAATCCTGAACCCAAAGGCCCTACAGGCGTTGAAAGAAACAGCAGGTTAAATTTTTGGCTAGGGTCCACCATGGTTGAGCAGAGTTAAAGAACGTACGGACAGAGGAGAAAAGGGTTACTTCTCCCGGTTTAAGCCTGGGAATCAAGCTGCTAGACACCCTCTTAAAAACAGTCTTTAGGAACGGTCAGGTTAGCCCTACCTTCTAGCCTTGGCTCCGCTGATTAGTTAGGAGGGCAGCGAGCGAGAGGTATCCTCCGGCAATGCCGGCTCCTGTGTTTCCTGACCCATAGGGTAGGAGGGGCCAGCTAGCTGGCGAATTCGGCCCAACTGGCTCAGCGCCCATTGGGCCGTTTCTTGAACTTCCCTATCGTGATCCTGAGTTGCTCGTCCCAGCATTTGGCTCAGCTGACCTACCAGGTCATAGACCCGAGT
>JACVRP010000470.1 GCA_014534385.1 Cyanobacteria bacterium Co-bin13 | reverse complement strand
ACCTGCTGCTGCTGACCACGAGTCCCCGGCGTCGCGGACAGCCGGTGCTGGGCAAAGCGCCGGAAGCGGTAGCTCGTCGCTGCCCAGGCAACTCTATGATTGTGCTGCATTTCCCCCGGCCGGTTTAACCGGGGGAAGCTGGCGGTTGGCATTCATATAGCTGTCGCCACATAGCTTAGGACATGGATCGTAGGTGGGTGTGGGGGCAAAGCGCCCAGGCAGGGGTGGAACCCCTGGCTGGGGGCGCAGCCCCCACACCCCCAAACAATCCGGATGTCCTAAGCTATGTGGCGACAGCTATATGTGAAAGATGTCCTATGGGAAGGCCCAGGTTAGAAGGCCCAGCTCCTACCTACTCACCGCATCTCGCTGACGACGCTTAACCTGCTCAGGCGCAATGTGGGTGACGGCTTCCCTCAGGGTGCGGACCCGCAGTTCGGGTTCGAACACGTTGACCTGGTAAACGCGGCAGTTATCCCAATCCAGGGCAGTCAGCCAGCCACTACGAGGATGGTAAACGCCCGTATCAATGTCCAGCCACCCTCGACCCTGCACCAGCTGCCCCGGCTTGATGTTAGGAAAGGTGAAGGTAATCGTGTGGCCAGTGAGAATCAGCTTGTCTTTGAAGTAAGGCCGTTCGCTACTGTGAAACGTGTCGCGAATCCAGCACAGTTCATAGCTGCTCTGGTTGGCAATGTCGAGGGTGGGGTTGACTCCGGCGTGGACTAGCCAGATGTCGTTCAGGTCAATGTAGAGCGGCAGACGACGGAGCCAGTCGATGTGGTCCATCAGTGCCTCTGCCGAGCCACCGTAGCTGCTCAAGGTGGCCTGCCCGCCGCTATGGAGCCAGCCTTGTAGGGTCGGCAGGTTGATATTGCCGCCAACAAAAGAGTCTAGTAAAAGCTGTTCGTGGTTGCCCCGCACACAGCCCTGAGCGTATTTTCGGACAAAGTTGACGACCTGAGCGCTCTTGGGACCCCGGTCAATTAGGTCACCGACAAAGTAAACCTGATCGGTGCTGGTCGGTGCGATCGCATCCCAAAGCCGCATCAGACCGTCGTAGTGACCGTGCACATCTCCAATAAAAATTCGGCGGGGCATCTAATTGTCCGGTGCTTACAACAGGAGAACACGTAGACCAGCCTGCTTGCAGTGCGATCGCAGGTAGTTTCACGGGGATATTTTTTATTATGCCCTGTCCTTCAAAAAGCACCTATCGATAGGCAAAGTCTTTCTACAGCGTGGCGTTTTAGTAAAGTTTTTCCCGCCTTTCCGTGGCTCAGTCAGACCCTGCCCAAGACCCAAACCCAGTTCTGCACCTGCCCCCCTATCCTCCAAACACCTGTAGAGCCGCGATTGACCGGGGCTCCGATTAATCGCGGCTCTACGACCGAAGCGATGTCTATCAGAATCAGACCGTTACCGCCGTTTCGGCTTTCATCGGCCCCAGAGCCCCTGAGTAAACCAGCCCGCGCCGCGTATCCAGCGTCAAAATCGTGCCGTCCCGAATAATCTCAGTGGCGTTTTTAACGCCAACGATGACGGGCACCCCCAGCCGTAGGCCAATGACGGCTGCATGACCCGTGAGGCTATCGTCCTCGGTGATAATGCCGCCCGCCCGCCGAATAGCATCTACAAAATCAGCGCTAGTGCGAGGTACCACCAGAATCTCGCCGGGGTTAAAGTTGCTGACGTCTAGGCCACTACTTGCGACTCTAGCGCGACCGCTGACAGAGCCCTCACCAATGCCCACACCCCGTCCTAAGACAGCTGTCACAACATCCACCTTGATTAGGTCGGTTGAGCCCGAGACTCCCTGCAGTGTGCCAGCCGTCATGACCACCAGATCGCCCTCCCTCAGCAGCGTCTTCTCCTGAGCCACGTTCATCGCAGCCTGGAAGGTTTGACTGGTTGAAGGCAAATCTAGCACCAGCAGCGGCCTGACCCCCCAAACCAGCTGCAGCTGCCGGGCAATATCTACGTGGGGCGTAATCGCCAAAATCGGTATGCGGGGACGGAACTTCGAGACATTGCGAGCCGTGGCCCCAGTTTTGGTCAGCGTCATAATGGCCGAGGCATTGAGTTGGGAAGCAATTTTGCTCACCGCCTGGCTAATGGCGTTAGGAATGGACCTCGCCCCTGCAGTTTCCCCCATCAGCCGGGGAGAAGCATCTTGCTCAGCCCGCAGCGCAATCCGCGCCATCGTAGCCACAGCTTCTACCGGGAAGCGCCCCACCGCCGTCTCGTTAGAGAGCATCACGGCATCAGTGCCGTCTAGGATGGCGTTGGCTACGTCAGAGACTTCCGCTCGGGTCGGTCGAGGATTGCTCACCATGCTGTCAAGCATCTGGGTTGCCGTGATGACAGGAATGCCCAGACGGTTAGAAATTTCGATCAGCCGCTTTTGCAGAATGGGCACTTCCTCTGCAGGCAGCTCAACGCCCAGGTCACCCCGAGCCACCATCACCCCATCAGAAAGAGACAAAATTGCCTCCATCTGCTCAATGGCCTCATGCTTCTCGATCTTGACAATGACGGGCACCTGCTTACCGGCATTGGCAATTAGCTCCTTAATCTCCAGGACATCCTGAGGATTTCGCACAAAGCTCAGCGCTACCCAGTCAACGCCCTGGTTAAGGCCAAACATCAGATCGCGGCGATCTTTATCTGTCATCGCCTTGATGGACAAATATACGCCCGGAAAATTAACGCCCTTGTTGTTAGAGAGAATGCCGCCCACGACCACCTGGCAGTGCAGCTCCTGCTGCGCCGGGTCTACCGACACCACCACCATTTCAACCCGACCATCGTCTAGCAAAATGGTGGAGCCCGCCGGCACCTCGTCTGACAAGCGATCGTAGGTGACAGAAGAAATCTCCTGAGTCCCCGTGAGCGGACGGCTGGTCAACGTGAAGGGATCGCCCTTTTGCAGCTGGATCGATCCGTGCTCAAAGCGGCCCAGGCGAATCTTAGGGCCCTGCAGGTCCTGCAAAATTCCAACGGGCTGATTCAGTTCAAAAGACAGCTGACGAATCAGACGAATGTTGCGCTGGTGATCCTCGTTGGTACCGTGAGAGAAGTTTAGGCGTAGGGT
>JACVRP010000481.1 GCA_014534385.1 Cyanobacteria bacterium Co-bin13 | reverse complement strand
TTGAGGTGGGATGCGATCGCAACCGTCTCCTCCAGCACCCGCTCACTTCCCCAAGAGATCCCTTCAAACAGGGCAGGAATGCTCTGGCGTAAGCCGATTAAGTAATAGCCACCATCCAAAGCAGGCCCCAGAACCAGATCATGGTGCTGCAGCAGGCGAAGGGCGGAAGTGATTTGGCTCTCGCCGATGGCTGGGCAATCGCTGCCGATGGCTAGCAGTCGTGCTTGGCCTGCTGCAAAGCCCTGGTGAAAAGCAAAGGCTAACCGCTGCCCCAGATCTCCTTCGCACTGGGGACGGTAGGTCGGCTCATGGCCTAGCCAATTGCGAATCTGGTGCAGACTGCTGCCTGTGAAGTGAACTTCAAAGCTGAGGCGATGCTGCCGCCCCAGCTCCAGGCCTCGGCGGGTTAGATATTCCGTCATCGAGCGCTGGAGCTGCGCTGCGCCTTCTGCTCCCAGATGGGGGATCAGCCGGGTCTTGGTTCGGCCCGGCTGCGGATACCGGGTTAGAAGCATCAAACCATCCTGTAAAGCAGATGCTGGCACGACAAAAAGTTCCCTCAGAGAAATTCCTTCTTTAGTGTTTCGGGTTCGCTTGGTTTGGCCAAGGGGCTTGGGGAGTATCTCTGCAGGAAATGTTGTTGAATTGACCAAGAAAAAGCCGGGGATCTGGTGGCTAAGGGGGCTGGCGGTGTTAGATCTCCGGCTTTTGGTGCGTAGCCATAGACCCTAGGCTCGCCGAAGAAAAAGCCGGGGATCTGCGCCTCTCGAAACCTTATGCCGTCGCAAAGATCATGGCATCGTCCTGAAACGCTTTGAACTCCAGGGCGTTGCCGCTGGGATCGCGCAGAAACAGGGTCGCCTGTTCCCCCGGCTGCCCTTTGAAGCGAATGTAGGGCTCAATTACAAAGCTAATCTGGTGCTGCTTGAGGCGTTCTGCCAGCGCCTGCCATTCCGGCATCGTGAGGATTACACCCCAATGGCTCACGGGAACGGCGTGGCCATCCACCGGGTTCGTCGCTGCCGAGGTTTCCTCAGCAGCGGTCAGGTGAGCCGTGATTTGATGGCCGAACAGGTTGAAGTCGATCCAGCGTTCGTCGGTGCGGCCTATGGAGCAGCCCAAAGCCGTTTCATAGAAATGACGGGTGGCAGTCAGGTCATGCACTGGAAAAGCAACGTGAAAAGGTCTAATTGACATAGGTTGTATCGCTTCAGTTCGGCTATCTGCGTCCCCGCTTTGGCTTTGACTTCCTAGACTGAAGACAGCATTGACTACAGACAATCCTAGCGGGGAAGAACATGGTGCGACTTAAGCTGTGGCAGTGGGGAGTCCTGGCGTTGCCAATTGCAGCGGTGGTTGGCTTTGTCCTGGTTGCAGCGGGGGTGCAGATCCATGCCTGGCGCTTGAACTGGATTTGGGCAGTGTTTGTGCTGCTGCTGGTGGGCTGGCGTTGGCTGCTGGTGCGGTGGACTCAACCGGCCTTTGCCCAGCTAGAGTCGGTGGTGGCAGAAGTTCAGGAGGAGCTAGAGGCCGCTACGGAAGAGGCAACGCCCCCAGGCAGCCGGGCGGCTCGGCAGGCTGAAGCGGCTCTAGAGAAGATTCTCCAGCAGACTCAAGCTGACCCACCACTATGGGAGGACTGGAATGCGTTCTGGCAGCGCTGTCGTGAGGTGGTGGTGGTGGTGGCCCACGCCTACAATCCTGAAGTTAAATATCCCCTGCTCAACATCTATGTGCCCGAGGCTTATGGGCTGCTGCGCGGCACGGTAGACGATCTAGATCAGTGGATGGAGAAGCTGACTCCTGTTTTGGGGCAGGTAACAGTAGGGCAGGCTGTGCAGGGCTATGAAGTGTATCAGCGGTTAGAACCTTCGGCTCGCAAGCTGCGGCAGGCGTGGGACTGGGCGCAGTGGGTGTTTAATCCAGCTGTGGCTGTGGCCCGGACGATTTCACAACCTGCTAACAATCAGGCAACGCAGCAGCTCTTGGGCAACCTCAGCCAGCTCCTGCGGGAGGCCACTCTGCGGAACCTGTACCGGCAGGCGGTGGCGCTCTATGGGGGGCAAGTGCCTGCGGCGATGGAGCTGACCACGACCAAAGCAGCTCTACCCCAAGCCAAAACTCAAACTTTGCGCGAGATCATTGACCGGGCTGAGCCTGTCGAAAAAATGGCGCAAAAGCCGATCAATATTTTGCTGGTGGGCCGTACCGGGGCAGGCAAGAGCAGCCTGATCAACACCTTGTTTGAGGCCGACCGGGCAGAGGTGGACGTGCTGCCCAGCACTGACCAAATCAAGAGCTACCACTGGCAGGGAGATAATGGCGAAACCCTTACCCTGTGGGATTCTCCTGGCTATGAGCAGGTTAGCCGCACAGACTTTCGCGAGCAGGTGCTGGACTATGCTCACCAAGCCGACGTGCTGCTGCTGGTAACGCCTGCCCTCGACCCGGCCCTGCAGATGGACGTGGACTTTTTGCGAGACATGAAGATTGAGGTAGACGACCTGCCTGCGATCGCAACCCTTACCCAGGTCGATCGCCTGCGCCCCCTGCGCGAGTGGACCCCGCCCTACGACTGGCGCTGGGGCGAGCGGCCCAAGGAAAAGTCGATTCGCGAGGCGACACAGTACCGCATTGATCAGTTTGGGGACTATTGCGATCGCGTTCTCCCCATCGTCACCGCCGATGCCCAATCCGGGCGCACCGCTTGGAATGCCGATGCCCTCTCCCTACTGCTGGTCGAATCCCTCGACCCCGCTAAGCAATTGCGGCTGACCCGCTTCCTGCGCAATCGCGAAGCCCGCATTGTCTCCGCCGCCAAAACCATCGACCACTACACCTTCCAGATGACCACCACCCAGGGCGTCACCGCTCTGCTCAAAAGTCCCGTGCTCCAGTTCCTCGCGATAATGACCACCGGCAACCCCGCCCTTGGCTACGCCCTGGCCGAGCAAATCCCCATCGAACAATTGCCCACCGTCATCGGCAAACTCCAAATGGCCTACGACCTGGCCCAGCT
>JACVRP010000597.1 GCA_014534385.1 Cyanobacteria bacterium Co-bin13 | reverse complement strand
CGCCCGAGTTTCCCGAGAACGGTCTAAATTTTGAGGAAAATGCAGTGCTGCTCTTGCTGGAGCAGGCTTGCGGTGAGTAGGGCCAACATTTACAGCGGTTTTTAGACTAATAAGCCACAGGCTTTTGTGGATGGGTGGGCGGGTGAATGGGTAGATGGTGACGAACCCAAGCGAAAATAGCTGCAAATTGTGTCTTGGGTAGGGGGTAGCCTCTACCCGAGATTATTCATGGCTCGGCGTTAGGAAACGGGTGAAACGGAGTCTCACAGCAAAATCAGGCCTAACCGCGCTCCGACGATAACAGCCTCGGTGCGGCTAGAAACGTCTAACTTGGCAAAGATCGTGCTGATGTGAAACTTCACGGTGTGCTCAGAGAGGTTGAGCCTACGGGCAATGGTCTTATTGCCCACGCCCTCTGCCAGCAGGGTCAGCACTTCAACTTCGCGGCTAGTGAGGGGCTGAGGCGGGGGGTTGGTAGTGCTGCGCGATAGGCTAGAGCCAGCGCTCAAGACCTCTTCTGCCAGGGTCTGATGTAGGACTATTAGCCCAGCGGCAGCCGCCTCCAGGGCGGCGACGATCTCCCCTGCCGTTGCTTCATTCAACAGCAGTCCTTGTACCCCAGCCCGCAGAAAGTCTGTCCGGCTACTGGCTGACCATTGTTCCATTAGCACCACCACCGGGGCTGGGCAGTCCTCCAAGCTGCTGAGGAGCGCGGCTGAAACCTGACTGCCGGAGTAGCTTAGGTCAAGCAGCACGACATCCGGCAGCGCTGTTGGAGGGCGCTGCAGCCAGCCTGCCAGGTCGGTCGCAGTAGAGACCTGCCACTGGTCGGTCTGCTCTGTAATCAGAGCGGTGAGCCCGGCCCGTGCGATCGCAGACTCCGCCACGACTAAAACCTGCCTCACGCTGCCTCCCCTCGCTGCCTCTAGCAACGCCCCCGCTGGGGCCGCTCCCCGACTGTCAGCGTCACCTCAATTAGCTGCCCGCCGCGCACGATTTGCGCCTGGAGCGATTGCCCCACCGTATCAGCATCCAGGGCCGCCTGCACGTCCTGCAGGTTTGCTACTGGCTGTTCTCCCAGCTTCAGCAGAATATCGCCAATCAAGATACCCGCCTGATCGGCTGGGCTACCCGGCTCCAGGCTAACCACCAGCACCCCAATGTCCTCGGTCAGGTTGAGCGACTCCTGCAGCCCTGGCGGCAGCACCACCGGCTGCAAACCAATACCGAGGTAGCCGCGAGGAATCTGCCCGCTCTGCAGCAAAGTTTCCACCACCCGATCCAAGGTTTCGGCCGGAACGGTAATCGGCCAGTTGCGTGGACCGCTGAGGTTAATGCCAATGATGCGGCCCTGGGTATCGATCAGCGCCCCGCCCAATAGAGACGGGTAGAGCGTAACGTCGGGTCTGATGAAGCGGTCAATCGTGCGCCCCTGCAGAGTGCGCCACGCCCCCCCCAGGTTGCTGAGTATGCCCAGGCTAGCGCTGAGACCAGTTTCAAGGGAGCGACCGGCTGCGATCGCAAGCTGCCCCACCCTTAGCTGAGCCGAATCGCTGCGCTCAGGCACCGGCAAGTCTACCCCCTCCACCCGCAACACCACCAGATCCAGCGCCGGATCTCGGCCTACTAGTTCTGCGCTCACCGTCTCGCCATTGGGCAGCGTGACCGTTAGCGCCGACTCCCGCTTCAGCACGTAATCTGCCGTCACAATCACCCCCGGCTGCCAGCAAAGGCCGCTACAGGCAAACCGTCGCCGCCCCTGCACTGCCACAATGCTGCCGCTGACCTGCTCAAGGGCATCGGCCAGCCCCTCAGAAAATTCCTGAAACGGACTCGTATTTTCTGCAAAAGCCATTTTCAACTCCTGAAACCAATCGTGAATAGTCTCAGGATGCAAGAGAACAGGCCGCTGGCTCATCGGGTAAATGGGCGGGAGGGACCTGGAAAAATGGCTAGGAGGTGGGGGTGATAGGGAGTGGATGGGTAAGGGAGTT
>JACVRP010000618.1 GCA_014534385.1 Cyanobacteria bacterium Co-bin13 | reverse complement strand
GTCTAACGGCCTTGGCAATTCCAGAGCCTCTACGTTTCTGAAGAGAAGGGGTGTAGAGTCTCTTGCCAACAGCTTTTCGCAAGTTCAGGTTGGAGCGTTCGGTAGCGACTGCTCCCCCACTTCCATTCCAGGTCGGTGTGCCTAAGTTGTTAGCAGGCTGAGTGAAGCCCATTTCAGCCATCCACTGAGGGGCAGACGCAACCGTTGCAGCATAATGAAGGGCACCTTCAGGGTTGACAATTCCCAGCCCAGAAGCGGCATCCCACCCGGGCTTCTGCAGGTCAATGGCTGTGGTTTCCAGGGTTTGAACGACCTGTTGGGGCGTCAGATTAGGATTGTCGGCACAAATTTGGGCAATGGTTTGGGTGGTCTTGGCCGCAGCGGCAGACGTTCCGGCGCTGCCGTCTGGGCCGCCAGCAGAGAGAAAATCAAGACCTTTGCCATAGCTGGAATAGGCAGCCCGGTTATTGCCCTCAGCACTGCCCACCACAATCAGGTTGTCGGAGAGCCCAGAGGCTTGGCCCAGCGCAGACATCGCTCCGCCCTCATTCCCTGCCGAAGCGACGATCAGCACTCCGTTCTCGCGGGCGTAGTTGAGGGCGGCTTTTTCCTGGGCAGTTAGCTCTTTTCGGGTAGTGATGCTGCCATCGGGGTTCTTTTGGGTGAGGTCGAAACTGGCGTTAACGACGGCCTTAGTTTGGCCGGTGGCTTTGGCGGTATCGACAAACTTAGTGAGGGAATCGGCCCAAGTGCCTTTGCCAACGCCGCCTGCTAGCAGAATGGTGGCATCTGGGTTGCCGCCCTGGATGGTCTGCAGCATTTGGTGGCCGTGCTGACCGGGGGCAAAGCCCGTATCGATGATGCCGATCAGTGGCCCTTGGGTCTGCGGCAGGGGGCTAACAGCGGCCTCACGCCCATTGCTGAGCCACTGCTGCATACTCTGGAGGCCCTGCTTGAGCCAACCGGGGGCGCGGTTTTGCAAACTCTGGGCCAGCGTCGGCTGGTGAGGATGGGTGGCAGCGGCAAAGGCAGTCTCTAATGGCATTACCTGAGGGCTAGCCAGAGGGTTTTCGGTGGGTAAGGCTGAGCTCAGGCGGTGGTTGCCCCGGCTTTGCTGCTGTTGGGTTTGCAGTTGGGGGGCTAAGCTGCCTGCTGGATGATTTCGCAGCTAGTCTGCGGCAGAGGATTGCAGCGATGTGCTGGCAGACTGGGCAACGTTCTGTTGAGACATCGGAAGACTCCTGATGAAAGTTGTCTAAGGGAGCGTTAGGGCAGGGTTAGGGGTTAGAAAAAGCTACAGGTCGTCGGACTCTTGCTGCTGCTGGTAGAGGACTGAGTACACGCCCTTGACAGCCAGCAGCTCCTCGTGGCGGCCCTGCTCAATCAGCACGCCTTTTTCGAGCACGAGGATTTTGTCGGCGGAGCGCAGCATGGAGTAGCGGTGGGTCAAGAGCATCAGCGTGCGGCCCTGGGCGAAGCGACGCAGGTTGCGTAGTACCTGGCGCTCGGTTTGGGCATCGAGGGCGCTGGTGGCTTCATCAAGGATCAAGATGGGCGTATCGTTGAGGAACATGCGGGCCAGGGCAACTCGTTGGCGCTGGCCGCCGGATAACCCGGTGCCGCGCTCACCAATGGGTGTCTCGTAACCGTTGGGCAGCTCCATAATGAAGTCGTGTGCGATTGCATTTTTCGCTGCCTCGATCACCTGCTCCAGCGACACCTCCGGCTTGCCAAAGGTGATGTTTTCAAACACGGTGCC
>JACVRP010000639.1 GCA_014534385.1 Cyanobacteria bacterium Co-bin13 | reverse complement strand
GTTCCCGGCTTGGCCTCAATGATAGGTTCTCGGTCCCGCTCTGGCCGCAGCTCCTCAAAGTCAACGTCGATCCACTCCAGCTGGGCATTCTGCTCAAAATAGCCCTCAGCATTCTCCAGCACCACGTCCAGATTCAGCTCTCGCCGCAGCAAATCCAGCAGGTTAAAGCGCACCTCAGCCGATTCCAGCGCCAGCGAGTCTGTTTCAGTCGGGATCGGGGGAATACTAGACGGGCCCACACGAATTCCCGAGAAGGTCAGCCCTTCGATCTCCCCGACATTGACCGGGCGTTTCAATGCCTTAGACAGCTCCGCCGAGGCCCAGGGAGAAAATCGTTCGTTTAAAAATATCCAGCCCCACCAGGCGGCTCCTGCACCAGTCAAGACCAGCACCGAACCAAGGGTAAGACCAACTTTTATCAAGCGCCGCCGCCGCCGTCTCCGCCTAGTAGGGCGCTCTGGCTCAGACTGTTGGGGGTTCGTCATGAGAAGCTCAAACCACAGACCAGATCAATGGTAGTGAACTTTCTGCCAAGTGGTAGATAACAAGTCATTCTCAAGCGCAATTTGTTACCTCTACTAAAAAACAGACGAGCCGTCCGGCAAAAGGTTCGTAGCTGACCTCGCCGAGGTGCTTGAGTTTTGGTGTAGCCTTGACGACAAAGAGACACCTTCACCGCTGCACCCTGGAGAGAGCCTAAACGAATGCTTGTGTACGTGCTGTTGTTCAATGCCCGCACCGAAAACGAGGGCATTCACACCCTCAAGGTCGAAGACCGCAACATCGTTCTCATGTTTGAGGACGAGGACGACGCTACCCGCTTTGGCCTGATGCTAGAAGCCCAGGATTTTCCGCCTGCAACCGTAGAAAGCTTTGAATTTGAAGAAATTGAGGAGTTTTGCCAGGCAGCCGGGTACGAGTGCAAGCAGGTGCCCCAAGGCGCTTTGGCCACACCGCCAGAAAACAACGTAGAACAGACCGATTGGGATCCTGACCAGGCCCCCGATGCTGACCCGGCTCCCAGCCGCCCCTCTAGCGACGAAGCGACCCTGCCCCAAAGCGAACTCGACCGCATCCGTCAGCAGCTAGAAAAGCTGCTCTAGCCCGCTATGACTCAGCCCGACCTGATTGCCCTGGCCCGTCGAGGCAACGCCGAAGCCATCGCCCAACTGATCAGCAGTTCCCTGGCAGCGCGGGGCATTACCGCCCAGGCCGCATGGCAGGTTGATGATCTAGAAATCTGGCTGCAGGGCGAGAACCTCCCCCCGGCCAGTCTCCTAGTGCCCAACCTACGTCAGGGCTTCGAGCGGCTGACAGTCAACCGCAACATCGCAGCCATCCACCTCTATGCCTGCCGGCCCAACCAAAACCAGCCAGACTGGGTCGAAACCTTCAGCCTCAATCCCATCCTCGACCCCCTTCCAGTCCCCCCCACCAAGCCCTCTCCCCAGCCCCCCACCCTAGAATCCCTCCCAGAAGCCCCTCTAGAACCTCCTTCAGCCCCCCCCTCAGAACTCAAACCCCTCCCAAAACTCGAATCCCTCCCACAACCCCTCCCCCAACCCCACCCAAAACACAACCCCCGCTACAACCCCCCAACCCAGAACAAAACACCAACCCACACACTAAACAGTGGGATTATAACCTCAGCGCGG
>JACVRP010000671.1 GCA_014534385.1 Cyanobacteria bacterium Co-bin13 | reverse complement strand
GTATTTAACCCCTGATTTTCGAATTGAATATGTTCACAACGTCACCGAAACCCAAGTTAATCCGCAAACTGGGCAGCAGGAAGTTGTTATTGTTCGTCAAGAGCCAAGTTTTTGGACACCGTTTGCAGGAGCGCTAGCGGGTCAAGTCGTCGGCAATTTGCTCTTCCGTCCGCAATACTACATGCCGCCGCGCTACCAGTCGGGTGTGGTGCTGGTTGGCTATGGTGGTTATGGCCGCAATTACACCGAAGCCGTTTCGCGCTATCAGTCGCGCTACCAAGCCCCGCCAGCGGAATATCGGAACCGACAGTTTCGAGCAAGCGGACGACTGCGCTCGACTACTGGCACAGCCCCGCGCGTTAACACAAACCGTCCTTCGGGCAGTGGCTTTGGCAATAGCACTCTGCGTCGTAATACCCGGCGAACTGAGCGAGTTCGTCCCTCGGGGGGTCGTTTCGGGAGTTCACGCCGCTCGGCTCCTCGTCGCAGTTCTGGCGGCAGGCGACGGTAGCTACTAAGCCACTGCTGGCACCTTCCAACACGCTTTCTACTATTTTCATAGATGTAAGAAACAGCTATGGGCCAATAGATTAGGGAGTATGGCTGCGCATGAGCCATACCTAGCCTGATGGTTGAGGCTGCTAACTTTCTCGGCAGGCTATTGTTTCTGCATTTGAGCTTTCAAGGTCATTGGCGCGATGGGTTCAATATTGGGGTTGTGGCCGCCGATTATGAAGGGTCAGATCAGGGGTCTGGGTCCGGCACTGTCATACAGAATTTGCATCACCCGCGAACCCGGTTCGCTGAGGGCATCGCGAGCAATGGTGGCCACTTCTCCTGCCACGCTGGCGTGGTACTCCGCCACGATGTCGCCAAAGGCGTTGCGCTGGAGGGCGACTTTTTGGCCGGGGGTAACGCGCGTTTTGAGGTCTACCAGCAGTTCGATGAACCCGCCCGCTGTGGATCGCACTGTTTCAAAGGCATTGCCAACGAAGGTGCCTACATCCTTAGCGGTGCGGCCTAGCGCTCCGTCAATCACCCGGTAGTGCTTCAGCACATTGAGGCTGCCCTCGACGGTCAGAGCGATTTTGGAGGAATCAAAAATGCGAGGACTGCCAATTTCGACCGTCAGTGCGGGAATACCTGCCTCCACAAAGGCCATTTCCAGGGTCCCCGGCTCGCCGGGGTCATGCTTCATCTGGTCAACCGGAAATAGCTCTGCCATCTGGCGAATCTCGGATTTGCCTAAGTCGGCATAGATAAAGAGGGTGAAGTCGCCGCCTGTAGACACCGTGTGGTAATCGATAGCCACATCCACGTTGGGCTTGAACAGCCGGCTCCAGAGGAGGCCCGCATGGCGTATGGGTGCATTGTTGCCGCTTTCATCGCCAGGCCAGACCCGGTTGAAGTCAATCAGGGAGCCACCCCCCTGGCTGGTGGGCCAGTGGCTCTGGGTATATTCCATAGCCGGACGGGAAACTCCTATAGCGGCGATCACAGCGCCCGACATCTGAGCTGGATCTAGCTCCGCCAAAATTCGCTGTACTGCATTGATGGGGCTTACCTCATCGCCATGCACGCCTGCTACCAGCGCCACCCGCTTACCTTCGCGGACTCCCTTGGCCACCACGACAGGGACATACCAGTGCTGACCGCTGCCCATCTGCACCCCCTGGAAGAAAAAGCGGTGCTGGTGGCCAGGTTCGAGATCGTCAATGGCCAGATCGCTGATCACAGGGATGCCCTGAATCGTGTCGCCGGTATAGCGGGTCTTGGCGGTTGGCGTTTGATGCGTAGTCAATAGCGTTGTCATGGGAGTTACCTGCTACCTACACC
>JACVRP010000229.1 GCA_014534385.1 Cyanobacteria bacterium Co-bin13 | reverse complement strand
TACCCATCCACTCCCTACATCTTCCTAACCCCCGCCCATGACAAAACCCCCACTTCCGGCTAAAATTGCGCCAATCAATACATTCGTCCTACTAAGGCGTTCTAAAGAGGCGGGCTATGCCGATCAGTCCATCACAGATTCGCAGATTGCTGGAGGAGAATAAAGACGCCTTTTCTGGCTTTAACCTGCAAACCTATGAGTTATTGAAGGCGTACCGGCAGGGGTGGGCTGAGTATGGCTCGCTGCCGTTAGACCAGCGCCTGGGGCGGATGAAGGGCGTGCCCCTGCCTGCGGGAGCTCGTCCGCTGGAGGATGGGGCAGTAGACAACAAGGGCGTAGTGCGCTTTCCCTGCCGCTGGGCAAATCGGGAGGAGGGGCATGACTGGGTGCGGCAGGTGCTAACCGGCATTACGACCTTTGCGGTAGACGGGTCGCAGATCTTTCCCAGCAAAGACCTATCTCTACCGATTGCGTTGATCCAGATTGGCTGGTTCGAAAACCCTCACCTGCCAACGGGCAGCTACAAAAAAGACATTCGCCTGGAGATCCTCACGCCCGATGACCTGAAAACTGGGCCGCAGGAGCAGTTGGGCGATCGGCGGGTAAACATTCGCCGGTTTGAGATGGAGATCGAGCGGCTGGTGGAGTTTATGGAGTCCTGCGCTGACTCCGAGCGGTGTCTGGTCTTTTTTGATGGGTCTCTGGTGGTCACTTTTGCCGAGACCTTTGATGAAGAGAGCCAGGCCGCCTATGTCCAGGCTATGCTGAGGCTGCTTAAGGCCAGTGAGCAGCATCGGGTGCCGCTGGTGGGCTATGTCGATACTTCCTATGCCCACGACCTGACCCGGCTGCTGCACCATACCTGCGCTCTGCCAGAGACCGAGCGGATTCACGATGCTCAGGTGATTAACCCCTATCTAGACTGGGGCGATCGCACTCCGCTCTATCGCTGCGATCGCGGCGGCATTTTAGAGCAGTATGGGGAGCTGTGCGATCGCATTGGCTTTACCTACCTCAAGACCACCCGCGACAACTATCCGGTGCGCCTGGAGATTCCTCTCTGGCTCTGGGAAGCGGGTCAGCTCGAAGCCGTGCTGGACTGGGTGCGGGCCGAAGTAGTGGTCGGGGGCGGCTACCCCTACGCCATTGAAACGGCAGACCAGACAGCCGTGCTGCAAACCCAAGATCGCCAAGTGTTTTACCGCATTCTGCAGGAGTGGGCCGAGCAGGAGTCGATCAAGCTGCGCTTTTCACGCAAGATGGTCAGTAAGGTGCGACGACGCTGAGGTTCCATCAAGCGGGCAGGTGGGGGGCTGAGCATACGAGGAGTGCAGCAAGTCCGCCGCCTGGGCGGCTGCTAGCGGCGGCGCAAACCAATACCCCTGGGCCTGTTGGCACTGCTGCCGCTGCAAAAACTGCAGTTCCTCTGGGGTTTCTACGCCTTCGGCAACCACCGTCAGCCCCAGGTTAAGGCCTAGGCTCAGAATGGCTTTGACCACCTCTTGATTTTCTGGCCGGGCGGAAATGCCTGAGATAAAGGACCGATCGATTTTTAAGACATCCACCGGGAATCGATGCAGGTAGCTCAAGGAGGAATAGCCGGTGCCAAAGTCGTCGATGCACACCTGAATACCGCGATGGCGAAGCTGGTGCAGCGTCTGGGCGGCGATCTCCTCATTCTCGATCAGCACCGACTCAGTCACCTCCAGCTTGAGCGCCCAACCCGTTAGCCCGGTCTGGCGCAGAATGCTGTCGATCTGCTCAATCAGATCAGGCTGGGCAAACTGCTTGCCAGATAGGTTGATGCTGATGCTCAGGCTGTCGCTGTTGGTAAACTGATCGCGCCACTGCTTCAGCTGCTTGCAGGCGTGCCGCAAGACCCACAGCCCCAGGGGAATAATGAGCCCAGTGTGTTCGGCAATGGGAATAAACTCGACGGGGGAGATCTGGCCGTGCAGCGGGTGATGCCAGCGAACCAGGGCCTCAAACCCAACCACCTGATCCTGGCTCAGATCGACAATGGGCTGATAGGCCACCCACAGCTCCTGCCGCTCAATGGCCCGCCGCAGGCTGTTTTCCAGCTTGAGGCGACGGCGCACCTGCAGGTGCATGGAAGCATCAAACACCTGATAGTGGCCTGGCCCATCGTGTTTGGCCCGATACATAGCAATTTCGGCATCCCTCACGAACTGGGAGGGGTGGGTGTAGTGAGCATTGTTGAGCACAACGCCAATACTGGCACTGACAAAGACCTCAGTCTGCTCCAGCATCAGCGGCAGCTTCAGGACAGACTGAATCTCATTGATGACATCAATAACGGTGGTCAGCGCATCGACGTCTTCCAGCAGGATAGAGAACTCGTCGCCGCCCAAGCGCGCCAGGGTGTCCCCGGTTCTCAGACAGGTGCTCAGCCGCTCAGCCATCACGCTCAGCAGATAGTCGCCTGCATAATGGCTGAGGCTGTCGTTAATCACCTTAAAGTCGTCTAGATCGAGGAAAAGCACGGCAAAGTCGTGGGGGTGGCGCTGACGCTCCTCTGACGTGCGACGCTGGGAGAGCTGTAGGGCGTGGCCTAGGCGGTCGATAAACAGGGCTCGGTTAGGCAAGCCCGTAAGGGCATCGTGAAAGGCATCGTGGCGCAGCTGGGCTTCGGCCCGTCGCCGCTGCTCCAGCTCAACCTGGGCCTGCTGATAGAGTTCGGCCTGATGAATGGCAATGGCGCACTGATCGGCCACGGCCTGCACCAGCAGGATCTCCGACTCAGACCATTGCCGTTTATAGTCTGTCTGCTGCAGGCAGATAGCTCCCAGGTAGCGCTGCTGGTATACCAGAGGCACCCCGATGAGCGATCGCACGCCCCCGGCTCTCAACTGCGCCTGCCATTCCGAAGGGTCATCCTCATCTAGGATTTGCAGGGCCCATGGCGCTTGAGCAAACAACAGGGGGTGAAACGGGGCGGGGTTGGGCTGCAAGGTCTGTTGGTCTGGCCAGCCATGCCCTTCCGGCCCCTGGCTGAGGTACTGTACCCGCATTTGCTGCTCCTGGGGGCGCAAAATCAGGCATTGGCTGACGGCAAGCGCCTGCTGAAGCTGGTCGGCAGTGCTTTGCAGCACCTCATCGAGGAGCAGAGTTTCTCGCATCGCCCTGACAATGCGGTTGAGGATCGACTCCCGCCAGGCATGCTGTTCAATCCGGCTGAGGGACTGCTTTTGCTGTCGGCGTAGCTCCCACTCTGCCAGGGCTCGCTGCAGCACAGTGGGCAGGCGAAACAGGCGATCTTTGAGAACATAGTCAGTCATGCCTGCCTTGATGCAATCTACCGCCGCTTCTTCACCCAGGCTGCCGGTCACCAGGATAAAGGGCAGATCCTGGCAGGACAGCTGCAGCATATCCAGCACCTGGGGAGCCTGCAGCGACGGCAGTCGGTAGTCTGCCAAAACAGCATCGTAGCGCTGATTAGCCAGGCAAACCTGACAGCGATCAAGGGTATCGGCTACATCAAACGTGAACTGAATATGAGCAGTTTGCAGAACGTGTACGACCAGCTCCACATCTTCAGGGGCATCTTCAACGATCAGGAGATGCAGGGGAGTTGGAATGCGAAAGGGGCAAGGGTTTCCTTCAGCAGGGTGCAGCGCAGAATTGAGCCGATTCATTAGAGAAGTGCCTGTGCAAGATGGGGGAATCTGCAGGGGGAACATCGCAAGCGGGGAAGCTGTGCCGCGCTTTTTTGTCAATAGGGGCAACCGTTTCTACTTTATAAAACCCTGCGAACATCGCGAATTAACAAATCTAAGCCGCCATCAGCCTTGACAAGGTCTTGCAGACCGCTTTGAGGGCTTAAACTGGCTTAACTGCGAGAGATCGGGGATTTGTTAACTTTTTCTAGCCCTTCTAGGGTTTCTGGCAAAACTAAGCCGTAGCTCTAAGCCTCAGCAGACTCAGGCAGCGTGAAAAAAAAGGTAGTGCCCTGCTCCGGCTGACTCTCGGCCCAGATCATGCCGCCATGCCGCTGAACGATCCGCTGCACAATGGCCAAACCAATGCCCGTGCCGTCAAATTTTCCCCTGCTGTGAAGCCGCTGGAAGGGACTAAAGAGCTGATCGGCTTGGTCCATTGAAAAGCCAATACCGTTGTCGCGTACGTACAAAGTTTGATCGGGCAAGATGCCAACTTCAATTCTGGCGGGCTGGCGGTGCTGGCTAAACTTGAGCGCATTGTCAATTAGGTCGCTGAAGACCTGCTGCAGCAGGATCGGGTCGCCCTCAACGGCAGGCAGCTTAGCGATGCTAAAGACGGCATTGGCCGCAGCCGCTTTGGGGGGCGAGAGCAGTGCGATCGCACCCTCTACCAGCCCATTGAGCCCCACCGTTTGGCGCTTGAGCTCTCGGCGGCCTACCCTTGAGAGAACCAACAGGCCCTCGATCAGCTGATCCATTTTGTGGGCGCTACTTTGAATGGTTTCTAAGTAGTGGGCCGTGGTGGGGTCGGCGGTGGGCGACAGATGCTGGCTGAGCATATCGATAAAGCCCCGAACGTGCCGCAGCGGTGCCCGCAGATCGTGGGAGACGGAGTAGGAGAACGACTCCAGCTCCCGGTTAACCGCTTCTAGCTGGGCCGTGCGCTGCTGCACCCGCACCTCCAGGTCGGTGTTGAGCTGCTGCAGGGTCAGCTCTATTCGCTGGCGCTGTAGCTCGGTCGCGGCTCGAATGGCAAAGAGGCGCAGCAGGGCTTTGCAGCGATCTGGGTGCCGCAGGGGGTAGCGAGACAGAATGCACAGGTGCCCGATGGGCATCCCCTGGCTATCCTGCAAAGCGACGCCCATATAGCCAACAGTCTGCCCGGCCACCGGAATGAGGTCGGGGGCAAATTGCTGAATTATGGCGTTGGGGCAGTAGTAGTAGCCCTCCCGCGCAACGATTTCGCAGGGGGTTTGGGCTAAATCGTAGGATCGGTTGGGGCAAAGCTGCTCGTCTGACCAAACGGCTAGGGTCTGGGCCTTACCTTGGGCATGCTCGGCGATCAGCACCTGGGACACGGCTAGAGCACTGGCAAGCTGACGGGCCAACACCGGAAAAAAGTCAGTGCCGGTAACGGCAGCCGTTTCGACGGCCAGGCTGTCTAATAAGTCTTCGGCCTGTTTACGCTCGGTGATGTCTTCCGCCAGGCCAAAGATCCGATCGATGCCAAGGTCAACCTGGCTGACGGGGAACGACTGGTCGCGGATCCAGCGCAGTTCGCCATTGGGGCGGACGATGCGGTACTCCTGGTTAAAGGGTACGCCTTCCTCCCACTCGATCTGCATTGCTGCTCGAATGCGATCGCGATCCTCTGGATGCACGCTTTCTAGAAGCGTCAGCGTGTTCTCATAAATTTCCCGGCAGGGCCGCCCCCAAATGGTTTCGTAGGCGGGGCTGAGGTAGAGGACGCGGTGTGTAGCCGGATCGAGCACCCAAAAAGCCTGGGGAATGTTTTCCACCAGCTGCCGGAAGGGATCATCAAACTGCTGCAGGATTTGCTCTGCAGCGGGCACCTCGACGGCTGTCAGCAGAAGCAAAAAGCGAACTTCGGCAGACTGTTCGGCTGATTGGGGCTGGCAGTTAGCGCAGACGGTCATGGACAGGAATTGACCGGCTGCAGTGACAAAACAAAGCTGCTGCCCGCGCACGACCTCGCCCTGACTACAGCGGTGCAGCAGGGCCGCTGCCTGGGGCCAATCAAACTCTGCTACCTGCTCGGTCCAAAGCTGGCCCAACACCCGGTCGAGCGAATATCCCAGCCGGTTTAGCCAGTCTTGGCTGGCGTCGAGCACGTGGCCCCCCGCACCTAGAGCCAGCACCGGGCCTGGAAAGTGTCGGCAACTGGTTGCAAGTTCCACGGTAGATCCCTGAGCAGCTTGAGCTCAGCATACTCAGAATGGGCCGCAGATTGACGCGGTTCCCACAAGTCTTCAGAATGAGCCGGGGGTACGTGGCCTGGGAGCTAACGCACGATCTGCCGCATGTAGCTGCCCCACACGGCAGCAGCCTGGCCGCTGCTGCCGTAGGTGGGGGCGTTGTCATCATTGCCCAACCAAATGCCTGTGGTCAGGTTAGAGCCGGGGACAAAGCCAATGAACCAGAGGTCGCGGTTGTCATTCGTTGTGCCGGTTTTACCTCCTTCGCCCAGACCCAAGAAGGCGCTGCGGCCTGTGCCTCCCTGCACAACGCCCTGGAGCAGCCCCACCAG